>JBFRWR010000448.1:0-4009 GCA_051439685.1 Trichodesmium sp. | reverse complement strand
GGAGCCAGGAGTTGGGAGTCATAATTTCGGTCAAATAGAATAGGGAAAAAAGTATAAAAATAGCCCCTTGCTTCATCATCTCCCCATCTCTCCAGCTAATTTTATAGTTCCCAAATGGGTTCTATAGGACTACGGATTAAGGTGTTTGACATTTCTAAATACTAGGGTGTGTCATCAATTAAATTTAAAAGTGCTGTGTGGCAATAGTTTTGGGCTTTTGGCCTTTAAACACTCCAGAAGCTAAAAACCTTGACTGGTAAAGCTTCAGATGTCTAATTGATGACAGACCCTAGAACCCTTTAAAAGCACCTTACTCCCTTTCCTTATTCCCTACTCCCTATTCCCTATTCCCTTTCCCCTATTCCCTACTCCCTACTCCCTAGGGCTATATATAGTCTTTCTGAAACTCTACAAAACAGAGGGACACGTTGAAAGAAGCGGAACATTTAACTTAAGAAATGGCAGGGATCGTAATTAACATACAAAAAAGTTATCAAATTACCATTTTGCTGTATGATAATGGTCAAGATTAATTTTCTCTTAAGCTCCTCTTGCTGAAATTCAGATTACTTCCTCAAAAGTAAGGGATAAGGTCTAGCAGAGTTTAAATCTGAAATAAATATCTGAAACTGAGTAATAGACCTTGTGGGCTAACACAGAGAATTGCTCAACTAACTCGGAATATATCCACTTAAAGGATATACCAAAAAGCCCATACTGAAAATTTTTCATAAGTTTGTGGCACTCTCTCAAAATTTTAATTTTACAGGCTGTTGTTAGGAGGTAAAAAAGTGATTAGAGTTGGTATTAATGGTTTTGGCAGGATTGGACGAAATTTTTTACGTTGCTGGCTCACTCGTACAGACAGTAAACTGGATGTTGTGGCTATCAATGACACTTCCGATCCTAAAACCAATGCTCATCTACTAAAATATGACTCAATGTTAGGCACCTTAAAAGGTGTAGATATTAGTTCAGATGAAAATTCTATTACCGTTAATGGAAAAACAATCAAATGTGTCTCTGACCGTAACCCTTTAAATTTACCATGGGGCGATTGGGGTGTTGATTTAATCATTGAAGCTACAGGTGTATTTGTAACTGAGGAAGGAGCTTCCAAGCATTTACAAGCTGGAGCTAAAAAAGTTTTAATTACTGCTCCTGGTAAGGGTGGACAAGTTGGTACTTTTGTGGTAGGTGTTAATCATCAAGACTATAAACATGATGATTATAATATTGTCAGTAATGCTAGTTGTACAACTAACTGCCTTGCTCCTGTTGTTAAGGTCATCAACGACAACTTTGGCATTATTAAAGGGACAATGACTACAACTCATAGTTACACAGGCGACCAACGTATTTTGGATGCTAGTCATAGAGATGTACGACGGGCCAGAGCAGCAGCAGTAAATATTGTGCCAACTTCTACAGGTGCAGCTAAAGCAGTGGCTTTGGTAATTCCAGAAATGAAAGGTAAGTTAAACGGTATTGCGATGCGTGTTCCTACTCCTAATGTTTCTGTTGTAGACTTAGTGGCTCAAGTTGAGAAAAAGACTTTTACTGAACAGGTAAATGAGGTGATAGAGGAAGCAGCTAATGGACCAATGAAAGGAATCATTGAATATAGTGATTTACCTTTGGTTTCTAGTGACTATCGTGGCCATGATTGTTCTTCGATCGTTGATGCTAGTCTAACAATGGTTATGGATGGCGATATGGTCAAAGTTATTGCTTGGTATGACAATGAGTGGGGTTATAGTCAGCGTGTTGTAGACTTGGCTGAAACTGTAGCCCAGAATTGGCCTGGTTAATGTGTTGCAGTTTTGATTATCTAATTTTTCAAACTCACAATAAATAACTTTTTCAAAAATGTTGAAATCCTTGGCTAAGTGTAAGTTGCTCGTTTGGGTAAATTCCTTGGCTATCTATTAATAAGATGTCGGTGTCGTCTGTGGTTGTACCTACTATAGCTGCACCGACTCCAATTTTTTTTACTAATTTTTGGCCATAAGCTGCTGGCAGGCATAGAACTAGCTCGAAATCTTCACCTCCATATAGTGCCCAGTTTAATGCTTTTTCAGGAGAAACAAATTTTTTCAAGGAATTAGGAATAGGGATTTGATTCCTTTCTATCCTGGCTCCTATTTTAGATGCTTGACAAATCTGAATAATGGCATCTGCTAACCCATCGCTACTATCCATTCCTCCTACTAATATAGGATTCCTTTGTTCCTCTAGACCACTAGAATTATTTACAGATAAGCATTGCCATAAAATTTCTAAAATGTCCAGTCTTGGCCGAGGACGTTGGTGAGCCAAAATTAGGGAAGACCTTTCTGCTGGTGTGAGAGATTTACCAAGTTGTGGATTAAGTAACAATTCTAACCCCGCTTTTGATGCTCCATGGACTCCAGTAACAACTATAACATTTTGGGGTTGACAATTTGCGCGAAGGATAGTATAGGTAGGAGCCACCTGTCCGAAAGCAGTAATTGAGATAGTCAAGACAGGGGAGCGGACTATATCTCCACCTACTATAGGTGTATTGTATGGTTTTAAGCATTCAGAGATACCTTTATAGAGTTGTTCAACCCAAGCAATATTTAGCTCGTTAGTCAAACCTAGAGCGATAGTTATACCGATGGGAAATGCTCCCATTGCTGCTAGATCGGACAAGTTCGCAGCAGCACTGCGCCAACCTACATCTTCAGGACTTGTTGTGCGATCGCTAAAATGTACTCCATCGACAAGTGTATCAGTTGTTACTACTAATGATTTGTTGGGTTGAGTAGGTAGAACTGCGCCATCATCGCCAATAATATTTTCTGGGCAAAAACGATGCAATATTTTTAAAAGTCCTTGTTCGCTAATATCTTTAACTTTAATCATGTAATTTTAATTAGGTTTTGTGGAAAAATTATGCTCGTAGAGGGTAGGAGTTAGGAGTTAGGAAGAAAGGGAAATTGTAGAGGATGTAGGAGGAAAATTTATCTCTTGAGTTTTCTGTCATTATTTACTTAAAATTCTAACTTTTTCAGCTTGAGCAAACGAAAATGTGATAGTTTTTTTCAATTCATAAAGGTGCTTGTCTTTATCTATAAATATTTTGTATTTTGATAGTTAATCATTCATATTCTAATTAGCTTAATTAGGTCAAGTTATACCTATTTTATCAAGTATTGCTACATTGATGACAAACTTAACAGAGAACAGATAACAGGGAATAGGGAATAGAGAATAGGGAGAAAAAATGATAATAAAGATATAAAACTGTGATATTTTGATAATCTATGGAATAAGCAATTTTTTTATTGTATGAATAAATCACAAATTAAGATGTAACTACCTTTTTTGATTTTTTGAATTTGGTATTATATACAGAAATTTGCGTAACTGTTAGGTATAAAAATCAGGACTTACGCATAAAAACTATATTTAGTAGGGGCGAATCGCAGATATACCCTAAAGGTGGTGTATATTTTCATGTTTTGTGTAAGTCCTGAAAATATCAGACACAATTTATTAGATAAAGCTAGAAAATAAGATATTCACTTTACCGAAATAATTAATAATTAAACAATTAAATAATTAGATCATTCAGGTTTAAAGCCTCCCCTTTCAAGGGGAAAAAAAATAAATCTTTTCCTTATTCCTCAATCCTCTCCCTAAAAGGGAGAGGTAATTATCAATTATCAATTATCAATTATCAATTAATGAAAAGTACGTCATTGCGACGGTCACTCCGTGGAAGGAAGCAATCTCAAGGGTTTCAATTGCTTTAACATTTCGTTACATAGTGACGTTTATTCGCGCCTACCTACTTAAGTTTGGCATTATTAATTTTAACATTAAAGTTTTAATTCTTCTTTGTTATACCATTTATCATGCATTCTTGCTACATCTATTTGAAAGTAGGGAGTAGGGAGTAGGGAGTAGGGAGTAGGGTTCAAAGAAATTAAGATATCTTGGCTTAATACCGATAATCGTCACAAAAATGACTGAAGCTTAC
>JBFRWR010000447.1:0-9080 GCA_051439685.1 Trichodesmium sp. | reverse complement strand
AGAGCAGCGAGTCATTAACAAGCGATTACAGGACTTACGCAGATGAACCTAGAAACCCGGTTTGTTTGTGTAAGTTCTATACATATTTGTTCCCCATCAACAGACAAAATTATGATTATGGAAAATTTCTGCTAAAATATACATTTTAAACTGGCTAATAATTTCAGGACTAAGGCCACGAGAACCCCCCAAACCCCGTTTCTCGTAGACGTATTTTATTAAAAACAAGGATTTATCGTAGAAACCGGGTTTCGCGTGGCTTTAGTCCTAAATTTGTCAAAAAAATGTTTTCAAACTATAGTGACACCAGAACAGTTATGATTGATATATTCCAAGCCCCACCACTACCAAGGTACTATGTAGACCGCCCGGAATACAGTGACAATTTAAAGGCTAACCTACTGAGAAATTTATCAGATACCCAAACTATTGTGGTGACTGCTATTCACGGTTTGGGGGCTGTAGGTAAGTCTACTTTGGCAACGGCTGTAGCTTATGATGAGGAAGTACAATCTCGTTTTGCTGATGGTATTCTCTGGGTAACGTTAGGTCAAGAACCTAATATTCTGACGATGCTGAGTGGTTGGGTACAAGCATTGGGTGATTATAATTTCAAGCCGACAACTGTGGAGGCGACTGCTAATCATTTGCGGACTTTACTTTTTGACAAATCTGTGCTATTGGTGGTGGATGATGCTTGGAGTCCAGACCATGCTCAAATATTTAATCTGGGTGGTTCGCGCTGTCAGGTTTTGGTGACGACTAGGGAAAAGGCGATCGCCGATTTCTTAGAAGCTGAAACTTACAGTCTGGATGTGATGACCTTATCCCAGTCAATGCAACTTCTCAGTCAAAGGTTAGAGCGGGAAATTATAGGAGAGGAAGCAAAACAGGTGGAGGTTGTGGTTGAAAAATTGAGATATTTGCCTTTAGCGTTGGAGTTGGCAGCGACTCAAGTTGCGGATGGTATTTCTTGGCAAGTATTGTTGGCAGATATTAAACGAGAAAGTCGGTTAAAAGCCAAGGATGGTAATGTTTCTTGGGGAGTCTTGTTGACAGATATTCTCCAAGACATGGGCTTGAAAATATTCGATCGCCTGCGAGAGAAGGATGTTACTGAGTCAGCTAGTTTAAAACAGTTGAGTTTGACTGCATCATTAAATTCAAGTATCAAACGACTGACACCGAACACGCGGGAGAATTTTATTTGGCTGGGAATATTACCAGATAATGTAACTATTACTCAGGGGATGACAACTGTACTCTGGAATATGGATGATGAAGGGGATGCGAGGGATGAATTAGAGTATTTGCGGAGTCAGGGATTGTTGTTGGATGGTGTTCCTTTAGCTGATGGTAAACCTACTTATCGTTTACATGAGTCATTTCACGAGCTGGCTCGGAATTTGTTGACTGCACCACTAAAGCCAAGGCGTAGGGGCGGTATGTCGGGGTTGGGTATCGGTCTGACTGAGGCTCACGGAATATTTTTGGAGAAATACAGGAGGTTAACTGATAATAATCTTTGGCATACTTTACCTAATGATGGTTATATTCATCAGCATCTAGTTTGGCATTTGGAAAAAGCGGGGAAAATAGACGAAATTCATGGGTTGTTGGCAGAGGAGTCGAAAAGCGGTGCTAATGGTTGGTATGAAACCTGTCAACATTTGGGAAAAACGGGGATTTTTATTAATGATGTGACTCGTGCTTGGAAGTTAGCAGAGCTGGACTGGAATGAAAGTAGGTTGCCTCAAATTGTTAGTTTGCAATGTCGTTATGCTTTGATAACTGCTTCTATTAATAGTTTGGCAGCAGAGTTACCAGTAGATTTGTTGATTCCTTTGATGTATTCTCCAGAGCAAGCGTTGACTTACGCATTAGAAAAGCCCGATCCAAGGGATAAAGTATACTATCTGGCAAAAGTAGTTGATTATTTGCCAGAAAATTTGAAAAATCAGACTCTTTCAGAAGCACTAGCTGCGGCTCGAAAAATTCGGACTGAGAGAGATAGAACTCCAGCTCTTATAGCCTTGGCGGATAAATTGACACCAGAAATATTACCAGAAGCGATGGCTACCGCTCTAAAGCTTCAATATACTGGAAGTCAATATCGAACTCAAGTTCTTGTTGCCTTTGCTGATAAATTGATACCACAATTATTACCAGAATTTCTGGTAGCTGCTCTAGAGATTGAGAATAGTACAAACCGCCTCCAACTTATTGATGCCTTAACCGAGCGATTGACACCAGAATTATTACCAGAAGTTCTAGCTACGATTCGACAGATTCGCAAAGATAGCTATCGCGCTAGAGGTCTTGCTCCCTTTGCCGATAAATTCCCAGAGATATTACCAGAACTTTTGGCGATCGCTACACAGATTCAATCTAAGCAATATCGCGCTAAAGCTTTTGTTGAATTGTCTGATAAACTGAGACCAGAATTATTACCGGAACTTCTAGCTGCTGTTCGACAGATTGAATCTGAGCCTTATCGCGCCGAAACTTTTGCTGCATTGTCTGATAAATTGACACCAGAATTATTACCAGAACTTCTCGCTGCTGCTCGACAAATTAAATCTGAGTATAGTCGTGCCGAAACTCTAGGAGCATTGGCTAATAGATTACCAGAAATCTTACCAGAAGCTCTGACTGCGGCTCGACACATTGAGAATCATGGCTCTCGTGCCTACGCTCTTCTTGCTTTACTTGAGAAATTTCCCGAAGTCTTACCAGAAGTTATGGCTGCTGCAGGGCAACTCCAGACTGACTATTATGGTGGCGACGAATATAGGCTCGGATTGCTTAAAACCTTAGTTGAGAAATTGACACCCGAAGTCTTACCAGAAGCACTGGCTTTTGCTAGAGAGATTAAGTCGGATAGATATCGCGCTGAAGCAATGAGATATTTAGCCAAAAAATTGACACCAGAAGTCTTACCAGAAGCTCTAGCTTTTACTCGACAGATTGATAATGAAGAATTTCACTTCCTAGCTCTTTATTACATTCTTCTTTATGTCTTACCTAATAAATTGACATCAGAAGTCTTACCAGAAGCTCTAGCTGCTGCTCAACAAATTCAGGATGAAGGACTTCGCGCCCGCGCTCTGGGTTATTCGTTGGGCGATAAATTGACACCAGAATTATTACCAGAAGCTCTAGCTGCTGCTCGACAAATTCAGAATGAGGAAGATCGCGGTCGAGTTCTGAGTTATTTGGCTGGTAGATTACCAGAAATATTACCAGAAGCTCTGGCTAATGCTCGAAAGATTCAGGATGACTATAAACGCTCCCTAGTTATCAAAACTTTGGCGGATAAATTGACACCAGAATTATTACCAGAAGCTCTGGCTATTGCTAGAGAGATTCAGGATGATAGATATTGTGGCGAAGCTCTCCAAGCTTTGGTTGAAAAATTGACACCAGAATTATTACCAGAAGCTCTGGCTACTGCTGGAAAGATTCAGAATGAGTTATATCGTGCTAGATATCTGAGAGCTTTGATTGAAAAATTGACACCAGAATTATTACCAGAAACTCTAACTGCTGCTCAACAAATTCAAACTAAGAAATATCGCGCCAGTCTTCTCAAGGCTTTGAGTAAAAAATTGATACAAATGCCAAAAATTCAACTTTATCCCCTATGGCAAAATCTCCTTTATAGCTTATCTCTTCAGACTTGCCCTAATTTAATCTCAGACATAAAAGCATTAAAGAGCGCGATCCTTTTTTTAGGAGGTGAAGAAACATGGAACAACGCAGCCATTGCTATTGAAGATGTTTCGCGATGGTGGGGCTTCCGGTTACCAAAAGAGACTGTTTCAAATTCCTTTATAACCCTTCTTCCTCTTAGAGAATAATCAATCAAAAAAAATACCAACTAATATCAGTGGTTATATCATGTCGGGATAATCAGTGATAAAAAAGCTCTTGTTTGTAGTTGGGCTTTAGCCCGAACTGTAGATAGGGCTAAATCCCAACTACAAGCTTTAAGCTTTAATTATAACTATTCAACCGGACATGATATTATATCAAATCCGTTGGCTTCTGAGTAATATATCGCTTCGTATCTTATGGTCAAAAATCAGAGTTTGTAGGGGTTTGGTGACCAAACCCCTACAGAGGACGAATTATACCGAAGAAATGCGGATTTGATATTAGACCCTATATACAGTGCCTTTGCGTAAGTCCTGAATTAATTATCTTAACATGATATAACGGGCTGAAGCCCTACTACAAACAAAGACTAACAAAATTATGAAAACAAATTCAACCAAAAATCGCGGAATGTCAACTACAACGAGTATCCTAGATACCCTACAGTTAGTTTTTCAAGCAGGAGGTCCAGGATTTTGTCAATTTGCTATTAATAATGTTTGTAATGCTAACTGCGGTTTCTGCAATTTTGCACGAGATACTTTTCCCAAAGAGCAAACAAAATTTGTTGAACTTGATGAGGGTATAGATTCCATTAATATTCTGTTTCGCGAAGGTATTAGATATCTGGTTTTCACTGGTGGGGAACCAACTCTGAATCCTAATCTGATTTCATTTGTTGATCATGCAGCAGGATTAGGAATTAAACCTATGGTAGTGACAAATGGTGGGTTATTAACACAGAACAAAATTCACGAATTAGCTGATGCAGGTTTATCTAGTTTAATTATTTCTGTTGATGCTGCAACTGAAGAAATTCACGAGAAAAATCGTGGGTTGTCTGGTGTTTGTAATAAAATTAAAGAAGCTAATCAAGTGTTGAAAGATATTGGTATGTATTCGACTGCTTCTGTCACTATGAGTCATTTAGTTGATTATGATGCACTGCCAGATTTTCTCACTTCTCTGGGATTTGAGTCTGTGGTTTTTTCCTATCCGTTAACAAGTCTTGATTCTAATTTTTTGGGATTTTCTGATGCAGGTTTAGTCACTCATACTAATGAAAGTTTGTGGCAAGCTTATGAAAAAGTCAAGCAATTAAAAAAGAAATTTCGTGTAGTTAATCCCACTCTTTCTTTGGAAGAAATGCAGAGATTTGTCAACAATGAGGAGCAGCGTTATCCTTGTTTAGCAGGTTATCGTTTCTTTTTTCTAGACTGGGATTTAAACTTATGGCGCTGTCATTTTTGGCATGAACCGATGTGTTCTATTTATGAGTTTGATAGCTCGAAATTGGTTAGAGATAATTGTACAAAATGTATGATTAATTGTTATCGAGATTCGAGTTTAATGCAGAATATTGCAGTGTCGATGCAGGACGCTTATCAGTCAATTAAGAAGGGAAATTTATTAGATACGGCAAAAGCTTTAACTCGAAAAAGTAATGTTGATTCTTTACGAGCGGTGATGGAAGAATTACCTTGGATAATGCGGTTTTAATAATGGATAATTGATAATGGATAATTAATAATGGTTAAAACCGAGAGGGTTAAACCAAGTGCGGAAATCTTAATTATATAAAATCCTGATAATTACTATAACCTAGTCATTGCGACTGGAACGCAGTGGAAAGAAGCAATCTCAGGGGTTTAGGAGATTGCTTCCTATCGTGGCAATGACGACTATTCAACCAGATTTGATATTAGACATCTCCGATAATCAAAAACAAAATCAATTATTATGGATAAATTATCAATTATCCCCGCTATTTCCTGATTCCCTGTTCCCTCTCCTGTTCCCTCTTTTCTAGAGAATCAGCAAACCCTAATTATCCATTATCAATTATTTCTTATCTATTAATAACCAAACCAATAACAATAAAAATAATCTTGAGATTGCTTCCTTCCACTCCGTTCCAGTCGCCATGACAAACATTTAATCTATCTATTAACTATCAAACTAATAACAATAAAAATAATCTTGAGATTGCTTCCTTCCACTCCGTTCTAGTCGCAATGACAAACATTTAATTTATCTATTAACTATCAACCCAATAACAATAAAAATAATGCCGATAAATCTACCTACAGAAACTTTTTCTTTTAACCAAAATTTCGCGCCTAAAATACTACAAACATAAGTTAATGCTGTTGCCGGACGAACAAAACTAACATCTGCCCAACTTAACACCGAAATAAATGATAAAAAAGCAATTGTTTGACAAAAAACTCCACCAAGAATTAACGGATGTTTGACAGTTTTACCTATTTGTTGAATTAGACTTTTGATAGATTTTAAATTTACTTCTCCGATTTGTTTCATCCCTTTGGCAAGACATAAATCTCCAGTTGAATCAGCCAAAGCAATAATAGCGATCGCCAACCAAGTTTTAGACTGATAAAAGCTCAAAGATAATCCCACTAAAGCCAGGTTAAAATTATGATTTTTTCTATCTTCATAAAGACTTTTACTTAAACCAACAATTAATACACCAATAGTTATGATTAAAGTTCCGATTAATCTGATATTTGAAATTGTTTCACCTAAAATTAACCAAGCAAATAAAGCATTTAACAAATAAGTTAAAGAGTGCATCGAAAGTACATAACTCAGGTCAAGTTTAGAAATAACAGTTAGGTATAAACCTAGAGAAAGCATCAGGAAAATTACTCCTAACCAAATCCAAAAATTTGTTAGTAAGTAAATTATTAATGGTATCCAACTTTCAGAATTAACTAGATTAACTTCCCCAAATTGTTTCATGGCTTTACTTAACCAAATATCACCTAAAACCTGGGTAATATTTAAGAGAGAGATTAAAATAAATTTTGTCATATTAATCAAGTATAGTTTGAAATTATTTAGTATAGATTAAAATGTTGATTAGGTGGATATGATATAATACAGCAGTTTCCTACTTCATAAAGTACATATATTGATGGTTTTTGTCGGGTAAATTGATTAATTTATCCCTACAGATTCGGGAATATAGGAGTTAGAATAGTGAACTAGCAAAAAATATTTATCTTGCTAGTTGTATAGGATTTCTCATAAAAATGAAGTACATTTACGATCCCCCTAAATCCCCCTTACAAAGGGGGACTTCCGGTTCCCCCCTTTTTCAAGGGGGGTTAGGGGGGAACTCCACCAGTGCATCTCACGCTTACTAATAACGGAAAAGAGTGATTGACAAAAAAATATTTGACATGGTACTATAATCATAATGGGATAGATGCGCTCATATATACTCAAATAGATTCGGCCATAAAAACCTATTTTCCTGCTAGGTAGTCTGATAACTGATAATGTCATTGCGACTGGAACGGAGTGGAGGGAAGCAATCTCAATTATTTCGGAGACTTAAAAATTGACAACTGATAACTGATAACTGAAAAAATTATGCAGCCTGGAAAAATCCTGAGACAACGTTACAAAATTATTGACTCTCTCGGAAGCGGAGGGTTTGGAGATACCTACTTAGCTGTAGATTTAGACTTACCAGGAAAACCGAAATGTGTAGTCAAACATCTATCACCTAAAATTCCAGACCCAGGAGTTTTGCCTGTTGCTCAAAAGTTGTTTGAGAGAGAAGCAGAGACTTTATACAAATTAGGGCAAGACTCAGACCAAATACCAAAATTATTTGCTCATTTCCAGGAAGGAAGAGAATTTTACCTAGTACAAGAATATATAGAGGGGCAAGATATTAGTAAAGAACTTACTCCAGGGAAAAAATTAAGCGAGTCTGAGACTATTGCCTTACTCAAAGGAATATTATCAGCATTAGCAGTAGCTCATCAAAATAATATTATTCATCGAGACATCAAACCACAAAACTTGATGCGTCGTAAGTCGGATAAGAAAATCGTATTGATAGACTTTGGCGCGGTAAAAGAAATAAGCGTATTAACAACAGCCAACCAACCAAGAACAACAACCCTAACAGTCGCAGTCGGAACACCCGGATATATGCCAAGCGAACAGGCGATCGGCAAACCAAAACTAAGTAGCGATATTTATGCAGTAGGAATGGTTGGAATAAAAGCACTGACAGGAAAGGAACCGGAAGATTTACCAACAGACCAAGATACAGGAAATATTATCTGGCAAAACCAAGCAAAAGTAAGCAACTATCTGGCAGATATCTTAGATAAGATGGTGCAAGAATATTTTCGAGAACGCTATAAAAATGCAAAAGAAGTATTAAAAGCGTTAAATATTCAAACTTCACAACAACCAACAATTTTATCACCAAGCCCACCCACACTAGCATCACCTCCTCCACCACGACCAAAATTTCCCATTCAGACATTTACTACTGTCGCAGTTGACAGGAAAGGAGAAATAATAAGTCGCCGTAAAGGTGAAGCACAAGTAATGACGGAAAACCTCGGTAATGGAGTCTCCCTAGAAATGGTCAAAATTCCTGGAGGTAGATTTCTCATGGGGTCTCCAGAGACAGAAGCAGAAAGAAGTAGTAGTGAAAGTCTGCAACATTATGTAGATGTACCAGAATTTTTCATGGGAAAGTATCCAGTTACTCAAGCACAATGGCAAGCAGTTATGGGAAATAATCCTTCTTGGTTTAAAGGTGCAAGTCGTCCTGTAGAAAATGTAAGTTGGAACGACGCGACAGAGTTTTGTCAGAGACTTTCACAAATAACAGGTAAAAAATACAGTTTACCCAGTGAGAGTCAGTGGGAATATGCTTGTCGAGCAGGAACAACCACACCTTTTTATTTTGGTGAAACTATAACGTCTGAGTTAGTTAACTTTAAAGGCAACTATACTTATGGAAAGGCACCCAAAGGAATATGTCGTGAACAAACAACAGATGTGGGAATTTTTCCACCCAATGCTTTTGGTTTGTACGATATGCACGGGAATGTCTGGGAATGGTGTCAGGATGTTTGGCATGATAATTATGAAGGTGCGCCTACTGATGGAAGTGCTTGGGAAACTGGAGCAGATAATAATCGTTCACCGCTGCGGGGCGGTTCCTGGGACTTCGTTCCTAATATCTGCCGTTCTGCGTATCGCTACGTCAGCCATAGGCGCGACATCCGCGACTACGCTTTTGGTTTTCGTATTGTGTGTGTTGGCGGGAGAACTCTTTAACCCTTTTCTCTTTTCCTCTTTTGCCCTTTTCCCTCTTTTTCTTTTTCCTTTCCCTCCCGCGAATTAATCCGTACATCCGTGCCATA
>JBFRWR010000446.1:0-25774 GCA_051439685.1 Trichodesmium sp. | reverse complement strand
GACTGGTAAAGCATCACCAGCATAACCGCCAATAGATGCGCCGATACCAGTGGGAATTATTAATACTACTGTATAAGGTTTGAGGTTGAAGTTCACAGATTCAAAACTTAAAAAATACCTTTTATCTATTAATTCCAGGATTTTTTAATCTCAGCATTCAGACTTCAGCTATTACCGAATAATTAAGCTTTGAAGCCTCTCCTTTCAAGGATAAACAATGAATTTATTTTCCTTTTATTCAATCCTCTCCCTAAAAGGAAGAGGTAATTATCAATTATCCATTATCAATTATTGAACTATCAGCTTTCAAAATTGAATCAATAATTTGAGTATAAAAGTTGATTTTTATTCAGCAACGAGTCATAAATAAATTATTTTGGGTAGAATCTATAAATATCTTCTACCCAATTAATTTTTTGGCTTTTAATTAGTTGTTAGATGTTAAATTTTCTTCTCAACTACCACTGCTTCTACATGAGCTTTTTGTTTTTCTGTATCTACTTTTGTTACTGCCCAACGTAGAGGTTCACCACGTTTTTCCAATTCTTTTTCAATTTCTTGATTGAGTTTTGCGGGTGATTCTTGTAGGTTGATTTCAGCGTTAATAAAATGAGTAGTCATTTCAGTTAATCAGTTATAAGTTATCAGTTAAAAGTTACTCCAGAAGCAAATAGCTTGAAATACTGAAGTTGATTTTTTCATCTACTTGAAGATGCTTGAGACCTTATTTTTTGGTCATAGCAATTAATTAGTTAATATTTGCTAATATTAAGCTTACAGTTATAAAATCTATAGCATAGTTAAACTGGTTAATCAACAGAAAATAAGAAAATTTTCAGGGTGAGACAGATACTGAGTCAGGAATAATTAAGTACAGATATTAACTATTTATTAATTAGCTTTCTGGGCTTTTCCCATCTGTATATCTGTCTTAAAAATTCGTGTCGTGCCTTTTTTCTTTCTTCTATTTATTGTGCGCCAAATTGACGGTCGTAAACCTCATCTTCCTTTCCAGTTTCTATCTTTAAATTAGACCGAGGATAAGCAACACATAATAATACATAACCTTCTTTTTGAAGTTCTGGACCAACTCCCATACCATCAGCCTGGTCTACAGATCCTTCTCCAATAATTTTTGCTGCACAGGTAGTACAAACTCCCGCATTGCATGAGTTAGGCAAATCTAGTTTAGCCTCCTCAGCAACCTCCAGAATTTTTTTATCCTCTGGCACTTCTATAGTGTGAGTTTGTCCTTGATGGTGGATTTCAACAGTATAAGTTTTAGGCATATGATGATTTGTAGATTGAATTCCTAATAGGAATTTACGCTCCTTGATTTTGTTAAGTTTTATGTATCCTACACCCTTGGTGAGATTTAGAGCAACCCTAATTATCTTAAACGAAACAAAATTTTACAATCTGCACATTTGCTAAATGTTTCTATAAATTAACTTAATCAAGTCGTCAAAAATCTGGCTTTTCTGCCATAAATTTGTCTATATTTATCAAAAACTAAGTATGGGAAAATAACCTATTTTTTTTTTGATATAAAATCAAAATTAATAAATTTACTAATTGATTTTAATCTTTAAAATCATCATATTAAAATTGAATATAACCTTAACTAGCTATCAGTTTTTCCTTGGGGAAATATTTATGATTATTCTCCTATAGCAATGCCAAACTAAATAGGCTGTGAAAAATCAAAAAGTAGTAGACTGACAAACCTTAAATAGTGCAAATTTGTAGAGGTATATCTGTCACAGTCAAGATACCCGTGCTACAACTATAAAATTTATTTTCACGACTAGGCATCTCCAAAAACAAAAAATCAAATCAATTATTGAGCATAAACCGTCAATTATTTCCCCTCCACCGGAGGGGTTAGGGGTGGGTTCCCTACTCCCTACTCCCTCTTTTCTGGAGATGTCTACTACACAATATCTCAAAATGTTGGATAATGACACTGACTAAAATTAAATTTATATTATCTCAGGGAAAAAATAATGGAAGGTCAACAATACGAATTTGATCAATCTCAAAACGAACTAATTCTGGACTTGTCCAATAAAATGCGCTTTGTCTGCTACTTCTTAATTGCTGGAGGAGTTCTTTCTGTAGTCATCGGGTTATTAAGCTTAAGCTCAAATGCAAGTGCTGTTATCCAGGGAGTTGTGCAAATACTTATTGGTGTTTGGACTTTAAAAGCATCTTCTTCTTTTAAACTTATTGTTGATACTGAAGGGAATGATATTGTTAACCTGATGGGAGCTTTAGGTGAACTCCGCAAGTTGTACCGACTACAATATTGGTTATTAATTATTTCCTTGGTATTTATAGCGATCGCTCTTGTCATAGCTATTATTGCTGGCTTTGCAATGTCTAGCTAACAAATAGACTACTTCTAATATAGAATCCGCTTTAAAAGTTGTCATTGCGACGAGAGGAAGCAATCTCGTGAAAACCTGAGATTGCTTTCCTGACGGAATGCTCCGCATTCATGTCGCGCAGCGTTTTATGTCGGCGACAGCCGAAAACCTTCCACTCCGTTCCAGTCGCAATGACGTAGGCTATAGTAATTATCCGCATTCTATAGAACCCCTGAAGGGATCTATAAAATTAGCTGGAGAGATCGGGGGACGGGGAGATGGGGATATGGGGAGATTGGGGCTATTTTTATACTTTTTTCGCTTTCCTATTTTGGAAATTCTGACTCCTGATTCCTAACTCCGCGCCTCCGCGCCTCCGCGTCTCCTGTCTCCTGTCTCCTGTCTCCTGTCTCCTGTCTCCTGTCTCCTGTCTCCTAATCCTCACTTTTGCAAAGATACCAAATTGGTTCTATATAAATTATGACTTCTGACTTGATCTAAAATTCCCCTGCTATAAAAATCTATAGCAGGGGAAAAACAGTAATTAAACCCTAAAAATAACCGATAGCTTAACTACGATCTATTGCAGCTACTGGCTCAAAACTTGGTACAACCAAATCTTCATTCTGCTTAGTCAACTGGTTATATAACCTTTCAGTATTCGGGAAGTTAGCAGCAGGTAAAGTTGGGAAACGACGATAAGGAACAGTATCCTCACCAAACATTTCAATATATTCAACACAATTTACCATCGCCTCAATAAAGCCCTTAATTCCTGAAGTTGCTAAAATTTGATTATACTTACGAATTTCAGCTTGATTTTGAGGAGCGCGACCTAAGAAATGCTTAGTTCCCAGTTCAATTACCTTAGTATTAGGATAAGGTGTATAGAACTCCCGAATATATAGTTGAGAACAACCTAATCCCTCAATAAATTCCTTGAGGTTGATTTCATCATTTCCTAACTTACTTTCGAGAGCAGAGAACTGACTCTTAACCACATAAGGATCGATATCACGCTCAAAAATCTGACGATAAGCAGCAGCAATGATCAATTTCACCTGTTGCTTATCTAGGGTACTTGTCAACTTAAATACCTTAGACTGTTCCCGTTGCTTATTCACACCTTGAATAACTCGGAACTCAACATCTGGTTCAGTACGAGCTTCTGTAACAGTTCCCAACTCTATAAACCTTGGAGTTGTTTCCTGAATAACTCGCATACCCTTGTCGCCAATACTACCAACACGGGTATTTCTCAATGACAAACCACCAGGAGTTAAGTACCGTTCGTAAGGAATTGTATCTTCCCCAAAAGCATCGTTATATTCTTTGCTATCGATAATGGCATCAACTAGAGCATAGAAACCCTTCTTCGCACAAATATCAAAGTAAGAATTAATTTCCTTACGTCCATAAGTCGGACGACCTAATAACCGCCGATGAATGTACTCAACTGCTTTGCACACATACAAAGAAGTCCAGTATAAATTACGGAAAGTATCAGACTTAGCTAAAGTCCGAATAAACTCACGAACAGTGATATCACCATTTTCAAGTTTGATTTCCGCTACTGTTAAACGTTGCCCCTCATAAACATCACGACCAAATACTTGACGGTAAGCAGCAGTGATAATTTTTTGAGTGGAACTTTCTGAGTATTTAATGCTAGCACCGTTGCTACCACCAGGGCGACTAAAATTACTGCTAACATAACCACTAGGTAGTTGGTCAAGTTTGAAAACTTTAGGGCCAAAAGAACCAGGATTATTAGCTATTGCTCCTGGGTTACTAATCTGATTATCAATACCCGCTCCACGACGAATGAGAATCCGACGAGTATCCTTACCAAAAGGTGCTGGACGATTTTTGGGATTACGAGTTTCTTTCGGGAAGATTGCCCCAAACTGAATTTCTAATGGATCGTTACCTTGACCATAAACGTGCTGGTCTGGCAATGGTTGTTTATAGTCTGCAAATAAGGTGACAAACTGAGGTACTTTGCGGAAAGGAGCGCTGTAGTTGAATAAGTCAATTTGGACTCCCCAGTTCCGACATTCTTGAGCCTCTTGACCTAAACCACGCAGATATGGTACAGTTTCTTCCCCAAAATAATCGGAGTATTCTTGAGAGTCCACCATCGCATCGACTAAAGCAGACAAACCACCTTTAGTCACAATGTCAAAGTATTTGCTGAATTCTTCTGGTGAACTTAAACCCCTACCTAAGAAGTGACGAGTTGCTAGTTCGACGACACGACTATTAACAAACCCTTCATAGAATTGTTTCCGGTACAGAGGAGATTTGCCTAAACGACGAATAAACTCTTTCATCGAGATTTCGCAATTTTTGGCCTGAGATTCTAAGTAGGAAATATTCAGACTATAAGCCCGGAAAATGTCCCGTTCAAAGACTTGCCGATAAGCAGCTTTAATTACATCCTGTTTCTCTGTACTAGACAGACCAGGTTTCATCACAAATTTTTGTCGCCGTTCGGCAGCATTGAAGTAAATTTGTGGGAGTTGTAATCCTTGCTGATCTGAACTTTGACCCTGGCGTTGTTTATTTGCCGGGGTTGGGCCACGAAACTCAGTTAATAGTACATCAAAATATTGGGCAACAATATCTCTAGCTTCTTGGTCTTGGAAATATTTAATGGAAGCTTGTCGCATCTGTTGAATAGCCACGATAGTCGCAGCAGAGGAACAAGCATTCTCAATGATTTCTCTTAAACCACGAACGTTTACCGAGAGAATATTTGGATCTCCGGCCACAATAGCATAAGTCGTATAACGTAAGAACCAGGATAAGTCCCGCAAGGATTTGGTCATATTAGCAGGACCATACTTGGATACGCTAATTGGCCGGAAACCTGCTGGCACTGGGCCAGCATTACTTGAACCTAAGTTCGTAAATACTGAGCGTAAACTTTGAAGTATGTTATTTCCGCCCTTGTTCTCTACATAAGTAACAGTTCCTAGTTTCATCCCTTCAGAAACTGCTGTTGTTGCAGCCGGAACAGCACTCATGGCCATTTGTGGTTCATCTGGCTTTTCCAAAAAGGCCAAAGGAGAACCACCTGTAAAAATTGTATTGGCGGCAATAGAAACTATTCTTTCTGAATTATTAGTCAGTACCTGAGCAATTTCTAAACGCTTTGCTCCGGAACTAAAAAATGTTTTTAGTTCGTCTAGTTCACTTTTTCCCAGAAAACGGTCTTGTTGTTCCGCTTGAGAAATAGTTGATGCTGGTACGGTTTGATATAGTTGCGGACTTGCAACTGAACTTCCACCACTTGCTTTGACAGTCATTCTATTTTTGTTGCTCCCTATTTGCAGTTTTTACAGCTTCTATAATTGGACTGTTTAGCTTACACTTGCTATGACATTTTTCCAACCCTTACTGACTAGAGTAAGTATGGTTTTTTGCTGTTGCAATGCAGATTTTTTCTGCTTTAAAAGCTCGTTTCCAGGCAGTATTAAATATTTTTTACTGTCTGTATTTTTTACTTTCATCAGCAACTTTAGTTTATACTCTAGGTGATGCCCTACCTTAGAGTTTATGGCATATTTAGGCTTATTTTTATGGTTTACTCTAAATTATTTGGCAAACACAGCCTCTTTTTCTTAACACCATATTTGCTGATTTTCTACAGTTAAACTACTGTAGCTTGACATCAAAGTTTTTAGTTCAGATGTTTGTTATGTCAGCATTAAAAATTTATACCTTTTTTTTCAGAAGTTTTGGTAGAACATCTTGAAAAATCAGGCGAATTTTATATTAGGTATTGCCCAACCCAATTTACCTAATTGATGACTACCTTGGCTTGATGATTTAACCTTAAGTTTTGTAACACTAGCCTGATAGAATTTTTGAGGCAAAAGAAAGTAGGTATTTTTAGTATTTTTACTTTCTAGGTTTTCCTTCTTTAGTTTCAAGGTAAAATGTTTTGGGCTAATTACCCGCGTTTGTTAAAAACCTTACAGAATTTTATTTTATAGATTTATGGTCATTTATCTTAGAAAAAATAATAATTTTTGTTAAGTAACTGTCGATCATCGGCAGATTAGGCCAGAGTGATTTCTCTTGATTTATAGTGCCATATGGGAGAAATTACTTAACAAACTCAAAGTTTTAGCAATCAAACAAGTGTCCTTATTTGACTACTCAATCTCATTTTTAATCGAATATGAAGGATAAATTAGATATTAGTTCTGCTGTTGAAAGACTCTACAATACTTTCCCCTTTCCTCCAGACCCTTTAGTAGATGAACCACCACCTGGATACAATTGGCGGTGGAGTTGGCCAGTAGCTTATAGTTTTTGCAGTGGTCAAAAACCAAAAAAACAAGATATTAGGATTTTAGATGCAGGATGTGGTACAGGTTCTAGTACAGATTACTTGGTTCATCTCAACTCTCAAGCATCTGTAGTGGGAATTGATTTAAGTAGTAGTGCTTTAAAAGTGGCAAAGGAAAGATGTAGCCGTTCGGGAGCCTCGCGCGTATCATTTAATCATCTCAGTATATATGATGTGGGCAAAATAGAAGGTGTATTTGACTTTATTAATTGTGTGGGAGTCTTACATCATTTACCCGATCCAATTCGAGGTATTCAAAACCTAGCTCTGAAGTTAGCCCCTGGTGGTATAATGCACATCTTTGTTTATGCAGAGTTAGGTCGCTGGGAAATTAGATTAATGCAGCAGGCGATCGCTATCCTTCAAGGTAATGAACGTGGCAACTATCAAAAAGGAGTCAAACTCGGACGAGAGATATTTGCTTCTCTACCAGAGGATAACCGCCTTGTCAAGTATGAAAAAGCAAAATGGGCTTTTGAAAATCAACGAGATGAGTGTTTTGCAGATATGTATGTCCATCCCCAGGAGATTGACTACAATATTGATACCTTATTTGAATTGATCGAAGCATCAGGGTTAGAGTTTCTCGGATTTTCCAACCCTGAATATTGGGATATAAACCGACTTTTAGCTAAGTCCCCTGAATTAACCGAAAAAGTAAATGGCCTAGGAGAACGCGATCGCTATCGTTTAATTGAATTATTAGACCCTGAAATTAGCCATTATGAATTTTTCTTATGTAGGCCACCAATACCAAAAAATGATTGGGATAAGGAACAAGTTTTATTAGCAGCAACACCAGAATTAAGTCCTTGTATTCAAGGATGGCCGAGTGAAAGTATATTTGATGGTGACTATAAATTGGTAAATTTGTCAAGAGAAGAATATCAATTTCTTGAAGCTTGCGATCGCAACACAAACGGCCAATCTCAACTCACAGTAGGAGAGATATTAAGTAATGTTCAAGTAGAACTAGAAATTGTCAGATCGCTTCAGTCCAGACTATTAATTTTACTAACTCCTTCATCCACTTAAAATTTTGTCATAGATAGAGATTTCCCCTTCTAGTAAATAAATGTAGAACCCATTTGGTAACTATGATTGGAAGTGTGGGGAGATGGAGGCAAATTTCAACTTTTTTTCCCCTATTTTATTTCTCAATCTTCTGACTGCTGTAGGGGCGATTCGCGTTTGCGCAGCATTCCGTAGGAAATCGCCCCTACTCCTTTGCCAAAAAACTTCACCTTTAGCTTTTGACTTTTCAATTTAACTAATTGTTTGAATGAAAAGGAAAGCAATTTGACAAGGTAAAAAAACCGAACATAAATTGTACGGTAGAAATATCTCTCAAAACGTGACCAAAAAGCAGACATTATAGAAGTAACAATTTTCCTTGGATTCTTTGCTTAATGTGCTTTCCAGCCTCAAATTCAGTCAAATATTTAAACATACCCTAATCAGAAATTGTCCCCCCACTAAGACTTTTGGCTACTAATTTTTGACTTATAACCCCTTTACCCAAAAAACAAAATATCTCTGAGGTATGCTTACTCCAACATGGTATGATTACTTTTGGCATATAAAAAAAGCCTATTACTTGTGATCAGTATCTAAAAGTTGTGAATTCATCTGATACATCACCAGAATCCATAACTGTTGAAAGTAATACTCCAGAAGTTGGTACTGTACCACCAGAACCTAATCCTTCAATCCAAGAGTATTACAACCTACAACAGGAATTATATGTAATCACCTTGACAATTACAGGGATAATCTTTATCTTTGTCTGGGTTTTTTACTCCCTAAACATTGCTCTTAACTATTTGATAGGAGCAACTACAAGTGTGGTTTACTTAAGAATGTTGGCTAAAGATGTTGAACGTATTGGCAGAGAAAAAGGAGGTCTGAGCAAAACAAGACTGGCTATGTTTGTTGGCTTAATTATATTAGCAACTCAACTAAATCAGCTCAAAATTTTGCCCATTTTTCTAGGATTTCTGACTTACAAAGCAGCTCTAATTATATATGTACTGCGGACATCTATTATGCCTAACTCTTAGCTATATTAGCTAATTCTCGAAAACTCCACACAAAACAAGTAGCCTGAAGTTAAAGCAACAGGGTAGAGGGTCCGTGGCAGAAATGCCTTTTGACAGACCCTTTCAGGTGCGACCTGAAGAATCTGCGTGTCTTGAGCCCGCAGAGTGTCAACTTGATATATATCGGGAAGCCTGAGAATCAAAATGCTAGATGCTTTGAACGCTATTAAATTTTTACCTCTGGCTGAATTGGAAGTTGGCCAGCATTTTTACTGGGAGCTAGGTAATCTCAAAATACACGGTCAAATTTTACTCACATCCTGGGTAGTAATTGGCCTGATACTTCTGGCTGCGTTGATCTCAACAAGTAACGTACAGCGAATTCCTCGTGGGATGCAAAATTTTATGGAATATGTCCTAGAATTTGTGCGTAGTCTCACTAAAGACCAGATAGGTGAGAAAGACTATCGCCCCTGGGTACCATTTGTTGGTACGTTGTTCTTGTTTATTTTTGTCTCAAACTGGTCAGGAGCGCTCGTACCCTGGAAATTAATTGAACTACCTTCAGGAGAACTAGCTGCCCCTACTAGCGACATTAATACAACAGTTGCATTAGCCCTGCTAACCTCAATTGCATACTTCTATGCAGGTATCAGCAAAAAAGGCTTAGGGTATTTTGCAGGTTACGCTCAACCAGTACCTTTTATGGTCCCATTTAAGATCATAGAAGACTTTACCAAGCCTTTATCCCTGAGTTTCCGTTTATTTGGTAATATCTTGGCGGATGAATTGGTAGTCGGAGTGCTAGTTTTGCTAGTACCTCTGTTTATTCCTCTGCCACTTATGGTATTGGGTCTATTTTTAAGTGCTATTCAGGCACTAATTTTTGCCACCCTAGCTGCTAACTATATTGGTGAAGCTTTAGAAGAACATGGAGAAGAACATCACGACTAAGAGTTAGTTGAAACAAGTATAAAAAACTTGCTAAAAGTAAACTCATAATCTGATATTCTGAACCTATAAGTAAAGGTATATATTATCAAACTTACCTTGAGCTTCTAAAATGCTGACCCTAAAATCTTTTATCTAGATTTAGTATCGGGATAAACAGCAAAACTTCTGAAAATTTCGATTTTCAAGTTATTTCAAGTTAGGTAAAGTACACCGAAACTAAACTTGGTAGTTAATCGCTAGAACTACTTAATCACTGGGGAAAGAATGGTTAAAAATTAGCCTAATCTTTCAACCAGTAAACTTCTATGGATAAACCTAAATGAAAGCTTAGTTATTGATTAAGCTTTGGGAAAATTCTAGAAAATTAGCGAATATTTGATTTGGGACTATTTCATAGTATTGTGAAATGAAGGGTAAAATTTGAAGCTCTAAAGTTTCAAATCTTAACAGACTCCTGACATTAACTATTGGAAAGAATACCAATTCTACCACTGATTGCATCATTTGTGTAGTCAAACAAAACAACTCATCAACTTTGTAGTTTTAACTCAAAAAAGGAAAGAAATTATTATGGATCCATTAATTGCTGCTGCTTCCGTTGTTGCTGCTGCTCTAGCTGTAGGTTTAGGTGCTATTGGTCCTGGAATTGGTCAAGGTAATGCAGCAGGTCAAGCTGTAGAAGGTATTGCTCGTCAACCAGAAGCAGAAGGAAAAATTCGAGGCACATTGCTATTAAGTTTGGCATTTATGGAAGCCTTGACAATTTACGGTTTGGTGGTATCACTGGTGTTGTTATTTGCCAACCCCTTTGCGTAAGAAAGCCTGAATATAAAAAAGTAGGGATTTTAGATTTTTGATTTTGGATGTAAATACTCATCTAAATATCGAAAATCTAAAATCTTTAAAATCAAAAATCATGGCAACCACCAAAAATTAAAGAAAATGATAAACTGGACAATTTTACTAGCAGTTGAAGAAGCGGGTGAAAAAGGTGGTTTGTTTGACATTAATGCGACCTTGCCAATAATGGCAATCCAGTTTTTAATTCTGGCGGCCGTATTAAACAAAATTTTTTACAAACCACTCGGTAACGCGATTGACTCTCGGGCCGATTATATCCGCGACAATCAACTCCAAGCTCAAGAACGCTTGACAAAAGCTAAACAACTAGCCGAACAATACGAGCAAGATTTAGCAGAAACCCGTAAAAAATCTCAAGCAATTATTGCAGCAGCTCAAGCAGAAGCTCAAAAAATAGGTGCGGAAAAAATGGCTGAAGCTCAAAAAGAAGCTCAAGCCAAAAGAGAACAAGCATCTCAAGAAATAGAACAGCAAAAGCAAGAAGCTATGCAACAGCTAGAACAACAGGTAGACTCTCTCAGTCGCCAGATTCTAGAAAAACTATTAGGACCAGAATTGGTCAGATAGCTAAAAAAAAATTCTAGGTTGCAATGTTGAGGGGTTGATAACTAACACTCAATATCAGACAACTTAAAAAAAAGCTAACTATCACAGAATATCATGGTAAATGTGTTATGGCTAGCTACAGAAGCTAGTGCTGAAGAAGGTTTTGGTCTAAATCTAGATATTTTAGACACTAACCTGATTAATTTAGCAATTCTGATTGGAGTTCTGCTTTACTTTGGGCGAGGTTTTTTAGGGAATATTCTTGGAGAAAGACGCGCCACTATTGAACAATCAATCAAAGAAGCAGAACAACGTCAACAAGAAGCTGCGAAAAAACTGTCAGAGCAACAGGAAAAATTAACTCAAGCTCAATCAGAAGCACAGAAAATTATTGCTGATGCAGAAGAGAGGGCGAAAACTGTTAAGGCAAATATGTTAGCTCAAGCAGAACAAGATGTCGAACGGATGAAAGCTACTGCTAGCCAAGAGATGGACTCGGAAAGAGATAGGGCTATTGGTCAACTCCGCTCGATGATTGCATCTCAGGCGTTGGCTCAAGCTGAATCTCGAATTAGCGAGACTTTAGATGAACACGCACAGCAGCAATTAATAGATCGTAGCCTAAATGTATTAGGAGGTTAATTATGAGTATAATTGCTGGTGAAATAGTAGAGCCTTATGCAGCAGCTCTAATGTCTTTAGCTAAATCACGGGAGCTGACGGATCGATTTGGAGATGATGTGCGAACTCTCCTCTATTTAATGAGTGAATCTCAAGAATTAAAAGAATTTTTGGGAAATCCAGTTATTAAACCAGAAGACAAAAAAGGAGTCCTGCAACGGATGGTTGGCAATGATGTTGACCACTATATGCAGAACTTTTTAATGTTATTGGTTGATAGAGGTCGGATTATTTTCCTAGAACAGATAGGTAAACAATACCTAGCACTGTTGCGAGAACTGAATCAAACTGTTTTGGCAGAAGTTACTTCCACTGTTGAATTAAACGAAGATCAAAAACATACAGTCCGCGAACGAGTTAAATCAATGACTGGTGCCAGGGAAGTAGAAATCGAAACTAAAATTGATCCAAGTTTGTTGGGTGGTGTAATTATTCAAGTAGGCTCTGAAATAGTTGACTCAAGTCTCCGAGGACAACTGCGCCGAATTGGCATCAGCCTCAATGCCTCATAATTTCTGATAAAATTCTGTAAAAAGCTTGACAATAAGAGAGAAAAATGGTATCAATCAGACCTGACGAAATTAGTCAAATTATTCGCGACCAGATAGAACAGTACGATCAAGATGTAAAAGTATCTAACGTTGGTACTGTTCTCCAAGTAGGTGACGGTATTGCCCGGATTTATGGTCTGGACAAAGTAATGGCTGGAGAATTGGTAGAGTTCTCAGACGGTACTGTAGGAATTGCCCAAAACCTCGAAGAAGATAACGTGGGTGCGGTATTAATGGGTGAAGGTAGGGACATTCAAGAAGGCTCTGCCGTAACTGCTACAGGTAGAATTGCCCAGGTGCCAGTAGGGGATGCCATGATTGGTAGGGTAGTTGATGGCCTGGGTCGCCCTGTTGACGGTAAGGGAGATATTCAAACCACAGATAGTCGTTTAATTGAATCTCCTGCTCCGGGAATTATCGAGCGCCGTTCCGTTCACGAACCAATGCAAACAGGAATCACTGCGATTGACTCCATGATTCCTATTGGTAGAGGTCAACGAGAATTAATTATTGGTGACAGACAAACAGGTAAAACAGCGATCGCTATTGATACTATTATCAACCAAAAAGGTGAAGATGTTATCTGTGTATATGTAGCTATTGGTCAAAAAGCTTCCACAGTAGCTCAGGTAGTAGGTACTCTAGAAGAAAAAGGCGCAATGGATTATACCGTTGTTGTCGCAGCGAATGCTAGTGACCCTGCAACTCTACAATACTTAGCTCCTTACACTGGTGCGACTATTGCTGAATACTTTATGTATAAAGGCAAAGCAACTCTGGTAATTTATGATGACCTTTCTAAGCAAGCTCAAGCTTATCGCCAGGTATCCTTGCTACTACGTCGTCCACCAGGTCGGGAAGCATATCCAGGAGATGTATTCTATCTCCACTCCCGTCTCCTAGAAAGAGCTGCTAAATTAAGTGACAAACTAGGTGCTGGCAGCATGACTGCTCTGCCAATTATTGAAACTCAAGCAGGTGACGTTTCTGCATACATTCCTACCAACGTAATTTCCATTACTGATGGTCAAATATTCCTCTCCAGTGACCTATTTAACGCTGGTTTCCGTCCAGCAGTGAATGCAGGTATTTCTGTATCTAGGGTAGGTTCTGCAGCTCAAACCAAAGCCATCAAAAAAATTGCTGGTAAGATTAAGTTAGAACTAGCTCAGTTTGCTGAATTAGAAGCATTTTCTCAGTTTGCTTCTGATTTAGATAAAGCTACTCAAAACCAACTAGCACGGGGTCAACGTTTACGGGAGATTTTGAAACAATCTCAAAACTCACCTCGTTCACTTCCCGAACAGGTAGCTGTAATTTATTCTGGTGTTAATGGTTACTTAGATGAGATTCCTGTTGAGAAAGTAGCTAAGTTTATTTCTGGTTTACTCGATTACACAAATAACAGTAAGCCTAAGTTCGGTGAAATCATCAAATCTGAAAAGGTACTCACTGAGGAAGCAGAGAAAATCTTAAAAGAAAGTATCACTGAATATAAGCAAACATTCTTGGTATCAGCTTAATAGATTAGTTGCTCCCAGGTGTTAATAGTTAGTGGTTAGTTGTTAATAACTGTTAAAAAAGACAATTATCCACTAATTATCAGTTAGATAGATTTATCAAAAAAAAGATTATAGCAACTAGATTTCTAAGTGTCAGAAAATCTAATCTAGTTGACTCATGGGAAGAAATTAAGAGGATGTTTGAAAAGTATGAATATTGATTTATTCCCCCTAGCCCCCCATTTAACAAAAAGCGCAGCATCCTCTGGCCTCCCCCTTCCCAAGGGGGACAGGAGGGGGATAAGCAAGGGGAATACAACAGAAAGTCCTCCTTAATAAGGGGGATTTAGGGGGATCGATGACTTATCAAACAACCTCGAAAAGTCTCTGCTACAGCTCAACCGATCGCTCGGACTTCCTTCTTCCTAAATTACTTCTTAGTTCTTACTATAAAAAACAATGCCTAACTTAAAAGCTATTCGCGATCGCATCAAGTCCGTTAAAAACACGAAAAAAATTACAGAAGCAATGCGCCTAGTTGCTGCTGCTAAAGTGCGTCGTGCCCAAGAACAAGTGATTGCCACTCGTCCTTTTGCCGACCGTTTGGCTCAAGTATTATATGGACTAGCTGAACGTTTGCAATTTGAAAGTGTAGACCTACCTTTACTCCAAGAAAGAGAAGTTAAAACAGTAGGGTTATTAGTCATCTCTGGAAACCGTGGTTTGTGCGGTAGTTATAACAGCAGTATTATTAAACGGGCAGAAATGAGGGCGCGTGAACTGACTGAACAAGGAATTGCTTTTAAATATATCTTAGTCGGACGCAAAGCAATTCAATATTTCCAACGTCGAGATGTTGAAATTTTAAAGACCTATAATAACCCCGAAAAAATTCCTACTGCTAATGATGCTTCTCAAGTTTCTGATGAGATGCTTTCAGGTTTTCTTGGTGGTTCAATAGATAGAGTAGAGTTAGTTTATACTAAATTTATCTCACTCATTAGTTCTAAACCTGTTATTCAAACTATCTTACCTCTGGACCCCCAAGGTTTGGAAGTTCAGGATGATGAAATTTTCCGTTTAACTACCCAAGGCGGTCATTTTGAAGTATCACGGGAGACAGTAACTACACCTACTAAAAGTTTCCCCAGGGATATGATTTTTGAGCAAGACCCAACTCAAATTTTAGAAGCTCTATTACCATTATTTTTGACTAACCAGTTATTAAGAGCTTGGCAAGAGTCTTCTGCTAGTGAATTAGCTTCTCGGATGACAGCAATGAGTAATGCTAGTGATAATGCTAGTGAATTAGTTGGTACTTTAAGTCGTTCCTATAATAAAGCCAGACAAGCTTCTATTACTCAAGAAATCCTTGAGGTTGTCGGTGGTGCTAACGCTCTGTAGTGGACCGTTTCAGCTAAAATAGTGGATTAGGGAATCAGGTTTGGTAGGGGCGGGTTTCACCATAGGGACGTTGCATGCAACGTCCGTACAACGAGTTTTCAAATTGAGTTCAGATCAACCCGCCCCCAATGATAATGATATAACCCACCGTCGGACGGGGCAGAGCTTTTTTATTCTCGCAAAAATTAGAGTGTGGGAAGTGTGGGAGTGAGAAACTCCCAAAAAGTTGATTCAAGAGTTCCCCCAGCGTCCACACTTTTCCCTCTTAGCTGACTGTTTTCATTGATTCAGCAAAGCCATTAATAAGTAATAATTACCTCTCGTTAAAACCGATATATATTAGCCAAGTACGGAAATCTTCTTTGATTATTCATTAATTCCCAACCCGCTACTACTCTGGATAATTAATAATTAACTTACTCAAAAAATGATAACCGAGTAGGGAAGTTGCATGCAACTTCCCTACAGATTTTTGTTTATGGCGATGTGGTTCATCAATTTGAAAAGAGCTGTAATATCAAATCCGGTAGTATCGGTGTAAAAAAGCAGAGAAACCGGGTTTATCTAAAATGCTCTACTATACTGACACCTATCTCCCATAAACCCGGTTTCTTATAGCACTCCGCAGCAAGGGGATTTGATATAACTTTACAAAATACCCTCTCACTCAAGGGGATTTGGTATAAAAAAGATTTTTGTTAAACTAATAAATATAAACTCTGCTATGGAAATTATACTATGGCTAATGTAGAACATTTGGAGAAACTTCAGCAAGGAGTTAATGCTTGGAATAAGTGGCAACAAAGCCATAAAGAAGTCAAACCTGACCTGAGTGGAGCTGACCTCCGTGGAGCTGATCTGAGTGGAGCTGACCTCAGAGAAGCTGACCTGAGAGAAGCTTGCCTCAATATAACTAACCTGAATATGGCTATCCTCAGTAGAGCTAACCTGAGTGGGGCTGACCTTCTTGATGCTAACCTCAGAGAAGCTAACTTGAGTGGAGCTAACCTCAGTAGTTCTAACCTCAGTAGGTCTAACCTTTTTAGAAGTAATTTGATTGGAGTCAACCTAAGTAAAGCCAACCTGAGTGGAGCTGACCTCATTAATACCAACCTGAGAGAAGCAAACCTTAAAGGTGCTTCCCTATATATAGCCAACCTCAAAGGAGCCGATCTCAATGAAGCTGACCTCCAAGGAGCGAACCTCAAAGGCGCTTATCTAAATGGAGTCTACCTCCAAGGTGCCAACCTGAATGGAGCTTACCTCCAAGGTGCAAACCTGAATGGAGCCTACCTCCAAGGTGCAAACCTGAATGGAGCCTACCTTCAAGGGGCAAACCTGAATGGAGGCTACCTCCGTGGAGCAAACCTGAATGAAGCCGATCTTAGTGGAGTTGATCTGAGTGAAACTGACCTCAGTAAAGCCAACCTTACTCAAGCCAACCTGACTAAAGCCAATCTCACTAGAGCCAACCTAACTAAAGCCAATCTCACTGTCATTAGAGCGCTAGAAACAGACTTTGAAGAAGCTATTCTAACAGGTGCTTGTATACAAAACTGGAATATAAGCTCTAACACTAATCTGACAAATGTTAAATGTGATTATATCTTTTTAGAATTAGGGTATTCTGAAGAAACAGGTCAAATCATTTATACAGAACGTTACCCCCAACAAGAAAATACCAATTTAGAACCTAGAGATTTTGCAAAATTAGTTAAAAAAATTAAAGAAACAGTTAATTTAATTTTCTGTAACGGTATTAATTGGCAAGCTTTTTTAACTGTTTATGAGCAGCTAAAAGTTGAATTAGGAGCAGATTTATGGCTAATTAAAGCCATTGAAAATCAAGAAGATGGAACTTTAATTGTGAGGATTAAAGCTCCATCAGAGTTAGATAAAAAGAAGATTGAACAGTCTTTTGCAGAAAAATATCAAACAGAATTAGATGCAATTAATCTTGAGCTAGAAGAAGAAACTAAAATCGGACAAGATTTACAATATGATAAAACTAATCTATGTGAAATTATTAAATTACTTGCACAAGTTAATCACAATGAAGTTGAAGAAAAAAAATTAGCTGAAACAGTAGCAGAAATTCAGCAACTACTCAAAAATTTAGAAAAATCCAACCCGATAGAAACAATAGCAGATCAAATGACAGTTGCTGCTCAAGCTATTGAAATTGTGGAAAACAACTCCACATTAAAACAACGAGTCATAGATGGGTTGAAATCTGAAGGAACAGAAGCATTTAAAGAAGCTCTTGACAATGCAGTTGCTAATGTTTTAGTAGCAGCTTTTCAAGGGTGGATTGAACAATAAATAAGATTAGCTTTGTTGCATTTGGGAGCGAAAAAAAGTGCAAATTTTTCTGCTTGAATGACCCACAATTTAAGACTTTGGGCAAACACTTCCCAGAAAGATACAGGTACAATTATTCCTCCTACTTTCTCTGTTCTACTATTGTAGTAATTGGAGTTATTTGACTAATTCAAATTTATAACTGTTCAACCGGACATGATATTACTGCATTTGATCTTCAGCTAAAACCCTCCCCATGAGAAAGCTGATTTCTTATTGTCTCGGACATTGATTTACCTCTACCGCAGAACACCGACCTGCATCATCGCAAGTTCCGAAAAGGTAACTACCATCAGGTCTAATTTGGAAGAGAAAGTTATCTGGACTGTAGGTTGGATGTTTGCGACTTGTACCAGCATATACAGGGTTGTAGCCAAGAATCACTATTCCTCTGGCAGAGCTACGCATCCTCATCGTTTGCTGAACATATTCAGTACCCCCAATGTTTGGGTTGAAATATTTAGTAATCATAATTCCCTCATAACCATTCATTTTTAAAGCGCTTTCATAAACAATACCGAAAGAACTATGAGTTAGCCTCACACAACCATACAAAGGATTTGCTTGAGCGAGATATATTTGTGAATTGTTAGAAGGCAACTGGGAATTTTTATTTATTAAGGATTCTGCCATAGCAGACTCAGCAAAATTTATCCCAACAGCTATTTGGAAAGGTAGAAAAAAGGTGGTTATTAGAGTGCGAGTAACTACTCCAACTAAAGACTTATTAGACTTCTTTAAAAGGAGGTTTGGGGTCTTTTTCTGAAAATGTTTATTTTTCATTTCTCAATCCTCATAAGTTTACCACGACTTTAAGATTGTCCACGGAATATTAGCGTTATTTGGAATTTCCTGTTATATATCCAGTCTTTGTGTAGGGTTGTTTTGCTGTGCCAGACGAAAATTCACTCAATAATCCCACAAAATAATGCAATATTTTCGTATCCGCCGTAACCTACCAATATTAGTTATTTGATGCTGTTTTTAGATTAATTTTACAGCTCTCTTCATATATATAGTTAGGAAAAACTGTAACGTTAGAAATATGTAGTTTTTAGATATCAAAAATGTACAAGTTTTTTTGATATGAAATGTGTTGTTACATCAAGTCTAGATCAACAATTATATCATGTCTCATTAAATAACTGTAATAAACAATCTTTCCCCAACCTTGTAGGGACGTTGCATGCAACGTCCCTACATTGCGGTTAATTAATGTTACTTGATATTACAGTATATTTCTGGCAAATGACGTACAGGGTAAATGGTGAAAATATTATAGACATCTTGCCCGCTTTGGGCGATACCTCATCACCACGGAAAACGCTGTATCATTTCTCAGGTAGGGGGGATTTTAGTCGATTATATCCAGTTTTACTGCATTTTATCTTCTGCCAAAACCCACCCCATAAGATATTGATGACAATTAATCAAACATCTGATAAACCTTTCATAGCACTCTGGGCTAGAGATACCTCTTGGTAAGTGGAAGTTCCATCACCATCTAAGTCTGCCATGATAACCTGTCCGTTAGAGTCGTAAGCAATATCTACTTTACCATCTTCATCTAGATCATATCTGACGGAGACTATCTCTTGAGTGACTGGGTTCAACTCTACAACTGTATCTACTGTGCCATTGAAATCTGTATCTACTGACATTGATGTAGGATTAGCTATTCCATCCCCATCCCAATCATTGTGATGAATAGTAACATCTATATTCCCATCACCGTTAGTATCATAAGTTTCATCGTATCCACCACCAGAAAAAGTCATAATTATCTCCAACCTCCTTATTTTGTTTATTTCAATTTTTTAGGACTTATATCTTTAATATTAATCTACAAAAATAGAGAACGTCAAGGGAATTTTAAATTTTATAAAAAATATTTTTAATGTTGCTTTTACAGGTAAAAAATACCCCAATTTTATTGATAATGGAGTGAGTTTAAATGACGATAAATATTATTTGTTTTGTCAATTATTCATGATTCATATCTAAGATTATTTCATTTTTATTTTCTGTTATTGCAAGGCGGAATAGAGAAAGCAATAAAGCTATTTTTATTAAATTAATTCCGCCTATTAAAAATCAAACAAACCTTATTTACATCTAAGATACCTCCCCATTAACTCGTCGATTTATTTCCATTTTTTCTTTCTGTAAATTCTGGAGTTCAAGTTCGTATTCTTCTCGGAGTTTTTTAACTTTAGCTAGGTGAGATAACATTTCATCTACTTTGATTTGAATAGTTTTGCTGAAGCGAGTATCTTCATCTTGGATAGCATTATTAAGATGTATCATTAGACTGTCTACCATTGACCTACCTATCTGTTGATAATGGTTGTATAACTTATTTTTTAAAGCTTCTATTTGTTGTTCTTGTCGAAACTTTTGTGCTTGTTTTCTACCATGATTCCTATCAAATATATTAATCACACCCATCATCACAGGAATAGGATTTCCCAAAGCGATCGCTATAATTCCTGCTAATCCCAATCTGCTAATATCAGCTACATGATTAACTTCTTGTTCTGGTGGAATATCTGGAGTAAATTCCACAAAAGATTGTTGCAAATACTTATAAACATCAAAATTTTGTTGAGTTATTGTGAAGACTGAAATTGATAATTCAAAGGATGGTATAAAGTTGAGATTTGTACAAGCTCTCTGAGCAAATCCCATTAAACCACCATTCCCATAGGTGTACAAAATTTTTTGCCATTCTTGGTATGACCAATTAATTAATTCTGATACACAAAGACGATTTATATAACTATGTATTGTATCATTTTCTCTCATTTGTTCTGAATGTAAATGTAGCTCAGATTTATTCCCATTTTTTTTAGTAGTAATTTGCAAATCATCAATAAAGTTTTTGATTTTAAAGAGCAAACTATTCTGCCTATGAGCATCAATTAAATTAGCCTTAGCAGCAGGAATTTCAAAGTTTCTAATTTGGATTATGGTTTGACTTTTATCACTATTAATTTTCTGGAAAACCCTATTGATTTGCTGTTTAAAATATTCTATATTTTGCCCTGCTGATTCTGTGCATATTTTTTGAATTTCTTGTTTTAAAAATACTTCTTTTTTGTTTAAAATATCATCTACTTTACTTAGTTTTAAGATAAATTTTTCCTTGACTTGCTCTTTTAATATTTCCTGATAATCACCATTTACTAATGTTTCCCAAACTTGATAAAATTGAGTGTAATCTGACTGATAATTTGCAGTTAATATTTGGGTTGATGATTCTTCCTGATTATAATGGTAGAAATGTGGGATTTGTAAATAAGTTTGAATTAGATATTCACCCCTGAAGTTATAGCTCTTTAACCAAGTCTCAGCCATATAAATATTATTTTTAACTAGAGGAGATGCCAGATTTTCAGCGCTTATATCCCAAATAATAACCAACTTAAATAACTGAGCCTTAACTGCTGCCTCAATTAATTTTTTATCCTGTTCATCCAAAGGTTGAGAAGGGTTAAAAACTAAACACAAAATCTCACAATTACCGAAATTAATCTCTAACTTTGGTTGCTGAATAACTGCTGGTTTAGATTCAGATTCAAATCGGAACTCAGGACTTCTGAAAGTATGTTGAGAGCTGCCGAGAGTGATGCGATCGCCAGGATTTAATTTTTGACTATTGTCTAATAGTTTTTCTCCATTAATATAGGTTCCATTTCTACTATTCAAATCATGTATTTCCCAGGATAAATTGTTGGTATTTTCTAAGATAGGGATAATTTCTAGATGATTTCTACTGACTAATGTGCATTCATGGGAAAGAGAAATTTGACAATCTTCCTGTCTACCTATCGCAACTTTTTGCTGATTTGATAGTTGGTAAGGAGTAGGTTTTTCTCCTGTAGTAACAGAAGGCTGTAAAATTAAAGAAGCTGATAAAGTAGGTAAGCTAGGTTGAGGTTGAGTCGATGGCGTAATTGTTTTTAAATCGTAGATGGATGAGAGAGAAGATTGGGAGGTAATCAACTTTTCTAATGCTGCTGTTAATACGGGAAAACGACTGACAATATTAACTCTAAATTTTCCCACTTTCAGAACATTTATTAATTGCCTTAATTCTCCAGATACTATGCCAAAATCAGGTTCTTGATTGGCTTTAGCTGCTACAAATTTTTGTACACTTTCTAATCGCTGTAGTAGTTTTTCAAATTTTGGTGACATAGATTTTTATTCCTTAATAAAAAATAGAATAATAGTGGATATTGAGCTAGTTTACTAAATGTTTTTAGCTATATCTGGAGTAGGCAAATATTCAACTTCTTTACCATTAATATTAATCGTAAAATTTGCCTATCCTACTACTATGATTAATCTCTACTATGCTCCTCTAAAAATTATTGAAATAAGAGCGAGTTTGGCTATAAATTCCGAGTTTTTTAACCTCAAAACTATTGCTTATTTATATTAAGTAAATTCAGCCAAAACCCGCCCTCAAAAAATAAATGATAAATGCTGATTCAGATTTAATATAATTTAGAAGACCCTGACGGACATTCATCAAAATATTCAAAATCGTCAGGCGCTGTTGATGAAGGTTCGTCAGTTTCACAAATCATTGATGTAGTAGTACCGTCATCAACATAAACTATGGCAGAATAACTTTTTAATTGTTCATCTTTGGCAGTAGCAGTAGAGATGACATAACGATACCTTACTTTGCTAATATCGTATGAGTAATTTTCAGTTTCTGAGCTGATACCTAATCCTAAATCAGAAATGTTATCTGAAAACTCACCGTATTCTACATAATAAGCTTGTTGCCCTTTATTCATTGAACCAATATATTGTTTTGCTTCTGATTGTTTGGCTTTATTTGCTTGATTTAAAAACGAGGGTACAGCAATTAGACTTAACACAAAGACCAACCCAATCAAACCAACTAAAATAGCAGCAATAATTCCACCAGCTTTTGATGGTTGCTTCTGATAAACTATAGTACCTGCTACCATGTCATGGAGAGCTTGCTTTTTCTCCGTGAATGCTGCAATGATATAACCAATCATCAGAATTATAAACGAAAGGAACTTGGCAAAATATCTAGCAGTTGCTCTACCAAAAGTCAGGCGGTTATCGCTCTCATCTGTGACAACTAACCTCATTGCCATTTTGCCTAGAGTTGCTTGTTTAGCAGAACTTTCCATAATGGCAAAGTATAGCCAACCAAATAAAAAACTCACAAAAAAGTAAATTACTGTACTACCTTCGCTACTGCCACCTACAGCTTCGTATAAACCTCCAAATAAAACATAAATAATCAAGCTGCCAATAGATGTCACAACTCCATCGATGACAGATGCTACATATCTATTCCAAAAACCACCATATTCTGTTGTTGGCATTTTTACCTCCTAAGATTTTTTGATTACAATGGTTTTCATTTCAGTGGACTACAGTAGGGACGTTGCATGCAACCTCCCTACTCATCAATCATGCTCACCTTCTACTTCTCAATCCCAACTCCACGACTTTACCACCCATCAATTCTAAGAAACGATAGCAGCTAAAATACTCAACAAAAATATCAACCCGATCAGACCAGCTAAAACAAGAGCAATAATTCCACCAGCTTTTGATGGTCGCCTCTGATAAACCAAAGTACCTGCAATCATGTCATGGAGAGCCTGCTTTTTCTCCGTAAATGCTGCCATGATATAGCCAATCATTAGAATAATTGAGGAAAGAAACTTGCCAAAATATCTAGCAGTTGCTCTACCAAAAGTCAGGCGGTTATCCTTCTCGTCGGTGACAACTAATCCCATTGCCATTTTGCCTAGAGTTGCTTGTTTAGGAGAACTTTCCATGATTGCAGAATAAAGCCAACCGAGAATCAGACCTAGACAAAAACCCAACACTTGAGCACCTTCGCTAGTGCCACCTGCTGCTCCATAAAAACCTCCTAATACACCAGCAATAATACCACCCCCGATAGATGCAATAATTCCATCTATGAAAGATGCTGCAAATCTATTCCAGAAACCACCATATTCTGTTGTTGGCATTTTGACCCCCTATTTTTTATTGATTACTATACAACCTGCTATCATGTCATGTATCGTTTGTCTTTTTCCTGTAAAGGCAGCAATAATATAGCCAATATACAAACTAATCGCTGTTAAGTACATAGAGAAGTATCTGCCTGTAGCTCTACCAAAAGAAATACGATTACCTTTCAAGTCTGTTACTGCAATCCCCACAGCCATCTTGCCTAGTGTTCCTTGTTGGGGAGAGCTTTCCATGACTGCATAGTAAACCCAGCCTAACAGAATACCAAAAATACTAAATATGGCAATAATTATTGTTAAAATAATACCGTCGATGATTGCTGCTGCTACTCTTTTCCAGAAATTTGCATAAACTATATCTGGCGTTGGTGGTGGCGGCGTTGGTGAAGGCGTTGGCTGCGGTGGTTGCGGTGGTGAGTAAATTAGTGGCAAAACTTGCAATAGTTCTGTTGCGCTTTGGAAGCGATCGCTCGCTCGATAGGCAACCATCTGACTGAGAATACTAGCCAGATTTTGGCTAACATGAGGAGCTAGTGGTTGCCACTGCACTTCTCCAGTTAATTGATTTGTATACTGCATTTGGAGTTCCATAGCATTTTTACCCGTTAATGCTTGGATACCTATCATCCCCAAAGCATAAAAGTCACTACATGGAAAAGCTCTACCCTGATTTTGTTCTGGAGCCATATAACCTTCAGTACCTACAGCCATCGTCGATAAGACTTTTCCTCCCTGAGTTTTCAGTTGAGTATCACCCACTTGCTTGAGGCAGCCAAAGTCTATCAGCACTAATTTATTATCTATATTACGCCGAATAATATTGTCAGGCTTAATATCTCGATGAATAACCTCCTGTTGGTGAATGTACTGAAGAATCTGCAAAACCTCTCGCAGCATTTCTATTACCTGATTTTCCTGCCAAGGTTTACCAGGAGGCAACTCTTGACTCAGAGACACCCCCTCAACATATTCTTGTACTAGATAAAATTCATGATTTTCGTCAAAATTATCTAATAATCGGGGAATTTGCGGATGATGTCCAACTCTGCCCAAAGCTTCTATTTCCTGACTGAATAAACGCTTTGCCTTGTGTAAAAAAATAGGGTCGTTAGTATTGGCTGGTTGAAGTTGTTTGACGGCACAATAGGGATTTCCTGAGAGTCCCATATCTTGACAGAGGAATGTTGTTCCTTGTCCTCCCGACCCCAGTTCCCTGATTATTCGATAGCGCCCATTTAATAAAGCACCACTCATAATATTTCTTCTAATTTAGTTTATTTTTGATATAAGTTCTTTTTATTCTAACAATGTTGAAAAAAAAATCAACTTTTTGCGCCTCTAGTCTGGTTTTCGGTCTCTGGAACTGCAAAAATTTACTATTTTGGGCTGAAAATAGAGGAAAAACTAAGGGATAATTCTGTAAATAATTATGAAAATAAACACTCATAATGTATCCCTCGTAACAATATCTAAGTTGTTAGCTATGAGGCATAAAATATATCACAATTATTTCTAGATTAATATTTAAACAAAAAATAAATTATACCTATGTATCAACTAACAATTAATATACCAGAAGAAACAGCATTAGCGTTAAAATTAACCCCTGAAGAACTTATATCATGTCTCATTAAATAGCTGTCATAAAGAATCTTTCCTCAACCCCGTAGGGACGTTGCATGCAACGTCTCTACATTGCTAATTGCTGCCATTAAACTCGTCTTTCCTCCGGTGCTGCTGCAAATTTAGCAGGTATTCCCAAAATCCTATTTCCCCTTACCCAAATTTTTCAGCGATCGCCATTCAACTTGCCCATGCTATAATCTCAATCATACCTATTAGTTATAAGGTGAAGCCCAATGGTTTTAACTGCCCAACAATTAGAGGCAATAATGCCGGATGCCACTCAACTAGAAAGCGACGAACCTGAAATGGAAAGTTCTCAACACTATACCCAACTGATGTTGCTAGTTATTTGTCTGGAATGGTTATGGCGCAATAGAAACGATTACTTTATCGGTGCCAACTTGACTATTTATTACAGTCGCCAGCAGCTAAAGACTCGCGACTTTCGTGGTCCCGACTTTTTCTTAGTCAAACAAACT
>JBFRWR010000445.1:0-7627 GCA_051439685.1 Trichodesmium sp. | reverse complement strand
CTCGGAAAATGTGATAGAAAGAAAATGGAAAAATTCGCAGGAAATAACTAAGGTAGACTCGGAAAATATTGGAGAAATTCAAGGAAAATCTCGGCAGGAAATAACTAAGTTAGACTCGGAAAATGTGATAGAAAGAAAATGGAAAAATTCGCAGGAAATAACTAAGGTAGACTCGGAAAATATTGGAGAAATTCAAGGAAAATCTCGGCAGGAAATAACTAAGTTAGACTCGGAAAATATTGGAGAAATTCAAGGAAAATCTCGGCAGGAAGTAACTGAGTTAGACTCGGAAAATGTGATAGAAAGAAAATGGAAAAATTCGCAGGAAATAACTAAGGTAGACTCTGAAAATTTCACAGAAGAGAAACTAAAAAATCAGCAGCAATTAGATTTTAAGATTCTGATTGATGGTGTATTTTTTCAAATCAATAATACAGGTATTGCTCGTGTCTGGAAATCTTTGTTAGAAGTATGGTCGAAAGATGGTTTTGCTAAAAATATTTTAGTGCTTGATAGAGCAAAAACTGCACCTAAAATTCCCGGAATAAAATATAGACTTATCCCTGGATATAATTACGGCAGAATAGATGCAGACCGTAAAATGTTACAGCAAATTTGTGATGAAGAAAATGCGGATATTTTTATTTCTACTTATTACACAACACCTATTTCAACGCCGTATATATTTATGGCTTATGATATGATTCCAGAAGTTTTAGCTCAAAATCTGGATAACCCTTCATGGCAAGAAAAACATCGTAGTATTCAACAAGCAATTTCTTATATTTCAATTTCTGAAAATACGGCTCGTGATTTAGTCAAATATTTTCCTCAAATACCTGGAAATTCTGTCAAGGTTGCTCATTGTGGAATTGAACGTAAATTTTATAGAGCGACTCCTCAAGAAGTTGCTAATTTTCAACAAAAATATCAGATTAATCGACCATACTTTTTGATAGTAGGTGAGAGAATAGGTTGGCTAGGTTATAAAAATACTATTTTATTCTTTCAAGCTTTTGCTAAATTGGCAAATTCTCTAGAATTTGAGATTGTTTGTATTGGAGGAAATAGAAAATTAGAGCCTGAGTTGAGTCAATATATTTCTCACAGTAAAGTTCATCTATTAAAACTGAGTGATGCAGAATTAAAGTTAGCTTACTCTGGAGCAATAGCTTTAATTTATCCTTCAAAGTATGAGGGTTTTGGATTGCCTATTTTGGAAGGAATGGCTTGTGGTTGTCCGGTTATTACTTGTAAAAATTCTTCGATTCCAGAAGTAGCTGGAACAGCAGTTTTATATATTAAAGATAATGATGTTAATGGATTAGTAAATGCTTTGGGTGAGGTGCAAAAATCTGAAGTTCGGCAACAATTAATTACTGCTGGTTTAGCACAAGCTCAAAAGTTTTCTTGGTTGGAAATGGCTAAGATTATGACTGATGTATTTATTCAGACTTTTAATCAAATTAAAGAAAAGGAATTATCTGCTAGGGAAGGTCAGAAAAATTTAGGGGAAATTCAATCTCAAATAAATCAAGGGGAGTCGGAAATGGAGATTTCAGAAAATAAATTATCTACTAGGGAAGGTCAGAAAAATTTAGGGGAAATTCAATCTCAAATAAATGACGGACAATTAGAAATGCAGCGTCATTTTTGGAATGTTAATTCTCTAGATGAAGCTATGTTTGAGCGAATGTTAGCTTACAAAGGAATAGATACACTTTCTTCAGCAGAAAAAAAGCAAGCTTGGGAAAAGTCAATCCAAAATTTGATTCCCAAAATTTTGCAAGATGTTCCTGTTAAACCGGAGTGGAAATTATTAGAAATTGGCTGTGGAGTTGGTCGTCTTATTAAGTATTTACGAGAAAATTTTGCACGGGTAGATGGTGTAGATATTTCGGAAAATATGATTCAGTTTGCCAAACAATATTTGGCTGATGGAAAACAAAATGGAGAAGTGTATGTTAATAATGGCTGTGATTTACAACAGTTAGCTGATGAAAGTTATGACTTTGTTTTTTCGACGATAGTTTTTCAACATATCCGTTCTATTTCTATTGTCAAAAGTTATTTACGAGAAACATTTAGAGTGTTAAAACCAGGGGGATATTTTAGAATTCAGGTACACGATCATAGTGCTAAAAGTTTGGGAAATTTTGATGAGGAAGGGGCGACAGATAAACAATATTATTTTTCTGGTAATGCTTATACTGCTGAACAATTAAAAGATTTATTAATTGCAGCAGGGTTTTATTTGGTTTCTTTAAAATCTACTAAACCTTGGATTTGGGCAACGGTAATACGAGAAGAAAAGGTAGAGGTTGGTGTGGAAAAAATTCCTCAAATGGCTATTCTCAAAAATCATCATATGGGTATTGAATATCCAGAGATTAATCCATTGCCAGATAGTAAGTATCGACCTTTTTGGTCTGTGATAATTCCTACTTATAAAAAGGTAAAATATTTAGAACAAACTCTGAAAAGTGTCTTGGTACAAGCACCTCCTTCAGAGGAAATGCAAATAGAAGTAATCAATGATTGTTCCGATCCTAAAATTCAAGGGGAAATTGAAGCTATTGTCCGAAAAGTAGGGGGAGAAAGAGTTAATTTTTATCGGCATTTTCCCCAAGATATCGGTCAAGCTCCGATTTTTAATATTTGTCTGAAAAGAGCAAGAGGATACTGGGTTCATTTACTCCACGATGATGATTTTGTCTTACCAGGTTTCTATCAAAAACTCCGTCAAGGAATTGCACAAAATACAAAAGTAGGAGCAGCATTTTGTCGCCACTATTATATAGATGAACATGACCGGAAAAAGTATTTATCTGTGTTGGAAAGAAACACTCCAGGTATTATAGAAAATTTCTTAGAAAAGATTACTATTGAGCAACGTATTCAAGTTGTGGGAATGGTGGTTAAACGTGAAACTTATGAACAATTAGGAGGTTTTTGTTCTCAGGCAGATTCGGCGGCAGATTGGGAAATTTGGAAGCGAATAGCTGCTTTTTATCCTATTTGGTTTGAACCGGAAATTTTGGCTTGTTTCCGTTTACATTCTTTTTCGGAAACTTCCCGTTTAATGCAGTCTGGAGGTAACATAGAAAATGCTCGGAAAGCTATAGAAATTACTCAAACTTATTTACCAGAAAATATGGCTGAAAATTTATCAAATCAAGCTAGGGAACATTATGCAATTGAAGCTCTAAAAATGGCTGCTTCTATGTTGAAAAGTGGTAATCCAAATGGAGCTATCGCTCAAATTCGGGAAGGTCTTAAGTGTAGTAAGTCTGCTTCGGTAATTAATTTATTGGTTTCTATTTTAATTAGTACAGAAACAGGGGTTAAAAGTTCTTTAGTTCAGACAACAAATCAGATAAAAGATTTGTCGGGAAGTTCTCGAAAAACTCAGTTAACAGAAAAGGATAAGTCAGTCATTACAGGTGAAAGTAATTTATTACCTTCTCTGGCAGAAATAAATAAATATATTGAGAATTACCAACAAAAACAGTTGGATAAATCTGCTTTGGTTAAGTTGCAGGAAATCAGAAAAAAAATAGCAGATAATTGGCTAAGTATTGGAACTTTAGCAGAACTAAAAATTGCTTATGCTGATACTTTAGGCAAAACACATAAACTCTTATTAGCAAGCAATATTAAAAATGAAACTTTTACAGAAATCGAACAAGTCTTTGTCAATCAAATCATAGCTAATCTTGCTAAAGGATTCGAGCAACCTTTAGACATTAAATATTTATTGGCAGGTATGCTTTACTGTACGGCAGATCGACTAAAAATTAAATACGAAAAAGCTCCAATTCCTAACTGGTTTGCCACAGACTATTTAAAATTTATGTTTGCTCCTCCTCAAGTTTTCCAACAAATAGGAGAAACAGATAATTATTATCATTTTATGGCTGGATGGTTGAGTTATGTTCATCATAATATATCCACTAATCCAGACTCAGAATTATGGCAAGCTATTTCTTGGTTATTTGTGCAAAATTCTAATTGGATTCCTTTATACTTTACTACCACTGCCAATTTAAAAAATCTCTATCTGAAGCGAGCTGAAATTATAGAATTTGCTCTAAAAAAACGTGGTTTGCAGCTCAATTATACTGCGCCTTCTCGTTCTGATGAACGCCAAAAAATTCGCCTGGGAATTATCAAAGATCACTTTACTCCTCAAACAGAAACATACTCCTTACTTCCAGTTTTTGAGCATTTAGATCGGAGCAAATTTGAGATATTTCTCTATACAATAAAATCCAACGGACACCCCTTAGAAAAATATTGTCAAAGTCGTGCCGATAAATTTTTACAACTACCAAAAGAACTAAACAATCAAACACAAACTATTCGTAATGACAATCTTGATATTCTGTTTTTCGGTTCTAATATTACCGCCACTACCAAAAATTCTACCTTATTGGCAACTCACAGATTAGCAAGACTCCAGATAACATCTATCAACTCTCCCACTACTACCGGAATGGCATCCATAGATTATTACATATCTGGTCAACTAACCGCTCCGACCAAAACCACCCAAGAACAGTACACCGAAAAATTAGTAAACCTAGAAGGTTCTGGACTATGTTTCCAATATCCAATTGCCGATACTCTTCCAGTTGTCCAACCACTGCGCTCTAGTTGGGGAGCAACCGATGCAACTACCATCTTTATTTCTGGGGCAAATTTCTACAAAATCATCCCTGAGATGCGGGAGACTTGGGCAAAAGTTCTAGCAGCAATACCTAATTCGATTCTAGTCTTGTACCCTTTTAACCCCAACTGGACAAATTCTTATCCAGTCGGACCTTTTATTCAACAGATGCGAGATATTTTTCAACAATATGGCATTGATACTAAACGGTTAGTAATTATTAAGGCTTTACCTAGTAAAGCAGATATTAAAAAATGTTTGGAAATAGCGGATATTTATTTAGACTCTTTCCCTTATGGTGGGGCGACTTCTTTAATTGATCCGCTAATGTTAGGACTACCTCCAGTTGTTGTGGAAGGGAATGCTTTAAGATTTAGACAAGCATCAGCTTTGTTGCGAGAAATTGGTATGGAAGAGCTAATAGTTGAAGGGGAAAAAGAATATATTGATTTAGCTATTAAGCTTGCCAATAACTTAGAATTTCGCCAACAAAAGCGACAAGAAATTCAAGCAAAAATGCAGAAAAGTCCTCCATTTTTAGATAGTCATAGTTATTCTGCACAGATAGGGAAATTATTCCAAGAGTTGTTCCAAGAGTGGCAAAATATTCACGCGCCAAAAACTGTTGAACCTTCAGCAGAAAATTCTTTAACTCCTGAATTTATTAATCGTTTAGTGGGTTGTGTTAATCTCTACAAAATTGACCCGACTGATGAATCTTTGATAGAAGAATTACGTCAAATTCGGAAACAAATGGCTGATTTTTGGTTAGATATTTCCCTACAAAAATTAGAAACTATTTATCAAGGGAATCTGAGAAAAGGATATTTAGTTTTATTAGGAAGTGGAATACAAAACGAACCACAAACGGAAGATGAACAGAAATTTCTTAAAGAATTAGCTGATAAAAGTATGGGTCTAAATCATCCTCAAGCTATTAATGCACTTTTAGGAGGAATGTTATATTTTCCTCCAGGTAAAATGTTAGTCAGAGATGCTAAAAATCGTTTGCCTCAATGGTTGATTAATGATTATCAACAGGTATTTGAAAGTAGAGAAGTTGCCCAGAAGTTAGAACAAGCTTTTCAAGCTAAGTCACCTCATTTGTCAGAAGATTCTATTAGTAGGAATTTGGAAACTAAACCCCTACAACCTGCTGAAACTAAAAATTTAGTTTTAACAGAAAATAAACCAGAAAATTTAGATTCTGCCAATCAAAAATTTATCAATCAATTACTTGGTAGTGTGAATCTATATTATATCGATCCTTCAGATGAATCTGTTGTTCAAGAATTACGTCAAATGAGAAAACAAACGGCTGATTTTTGGATAAATTTAGAACCGCAAAAATTAGAAAATTTTTACTTAGGTGAAATGGGTAAAGCTTATCAAGCATTATTAAATAGTGGGATGCAAAATGAATCTTTAATAGAAACTGAACATCAATTTTTACAACAGTTGGCAACTCAACTTGCAAAAGGAATAGAATCACCGAAAGCTATTAATTATTTATTAGCTGCAATTTTATATTGTCAGCCCGAACAATTACGAATTGAAGATGTCAGTAAATTGCCTCATTGGTTACTAGAAGACTATCAAAAATTTGCGGGAAATTTATAATTGTTTGGCGATGCAATTATTGTACTAATTTGTAGATTTACTCATCAAAAATCTTCCTTTTGCCTCTTGCCTACCTCTCCAAAATATTCAATTAATTCTTGATTTCCAGGTATTTATAACGGGTGCATCTCAATTTTTAAGAAAGCCAAAATTTTATCACTTTTAGGAAATAGGGAACAGAGAATAGGCAATAGGAAAAAAGTATTTTTTAAATAAGAGATGTACTGTTTATAAAGTAATAATTCAGAAGTAAGCTAGCCTCCTTTCCTGCGGAATGCTGTGCAAATGGAGGAACTACGTTAATAGCTATTAGCTTCAGATATTTAGGAAGTTAGATGGCAATATTGAAAGACTGAAATCTTTACTTAAGTAAAGTTTAAAGAATAGATGAAAACCTTAAATATCCATATTATAGCAATCCTATTTTATTCGTGGCAAAAATATTACTGCTTTTTAGGGAATATGGAATAGGGAACAGCGAACAGGTGGGAGTTTCAACTTTTTAATTTATCACAACCTATTTAGGATTGCTAGAAATGTCTTTAATTCCTTAAAAATTAAGCTGATTCCTGACTGCTAATAGCTGTTTCGCTTGCTTTGCTGCGCGACATTAATGCGGAGAATTCCGCAGGAAATGCTTACTTTATAACTACCTACAACTAATATCAAGTCTAATTAATTAGCCATAACAAATTAATTACCTCTAGTTACCTTGAGATGACTTCTACTATGTAGCCAATAAATTTATTTCTTAGTGGATGACAAAGCCACAAACATTATAACTAATGACAAAGCCAAGCTCCTAATTTCCATCGTTGACTAACAGCTTAAGTCATCTTAAAGATCACTCAATTATCTACTCCATCTTTTGATATTGTGGTTAATCAATGTAACCTGATCTAACCTATTTATTTAGGGAAACATTTTACTTTCTGCCCAATTATAACTATGTGGTGGATGACAAAGCCAAGCTGATAATTTCCATCCTTGACTAACAGCTTAAGTCATCTTAAATATGACTCAATTATCTACTCAATCTTTTGATATTATGGTTAATCAATCTAACCGATTTATTTAGGGAAAATTTTTACTTTCTGCCCAATTATAACTATGTGGTGGATGACAAAGCCAAGCTGATAATTTTCATCCTTGACTAACAGCTTAAGTCATCTTAAATATCACTCAATTATCTACTCCATTTGTTGATATTGTGGTTAATTAATCTAACCCGATCTAACCTAGCTGATAATTTCCATCGTTAACTAACAGCTTAAGTCATCTTAAATATGACTCAATTATCTACTCCATCTTTTGATATTGTGGTTAATCAATGTAACC
>JBFRWR010000444.1:0-14149 GCA_051439685.1 Trichodesmium sp. | reverse complement strand
CTCCACGTCGGATGCGCTTCAGAAAATGAAACTATTATTGCTCTATAAGTAATAGTCAGAAAATTGCACCACCCATCTCCACGCCGGATGCGCTTCAGAAAATGAAAATATTCTGACTCTATAAGTAATAGTCAGAAAATTGCACCACCCATCTCCACGTCGGATGAGCTTCAGAAAATGAAAATATTCTGACTCTATAAGTAATAGTCAGAAAATTCCACCACCCATCTCCACGTCGGATGAGCTTCAGAAAATGAAACTATTATTGCTCTATAAGTAATAGTCAGAAAATTGCACCACCCATCTCCATTTCGGATGAGCTTCAGGAAATGAAAATATTCTGACTATATAAGTAATAGTCGAAAAATTCCACCACCCATCTCCACGTCGGATGAGCTTCAGGAAATGAAACTATTATTGCTCTATAAGTAATAGTCAGAAAATTGCACCACCCATCTCCATTTCGGATGAGCTTCAGGAAATGAAAATATTATTGCTCTATACGCAATAGAAGAGAAAATTCCACCACCCATCTCCATTTCGGATGAGCTTCAGGAAATGAAACTATTATTGCTCTATACGCAATAGAAGAGAAAATTCCACTACTCACCTCCATTTCGTATGCGCTTCAGGAAATGAAACTATTATTGCTCTATAAGTAATAATCAGAAAATTCGACTACCCATCTCCACGTCCGATGTGCTTCAGAAAATGAAAATATTCTGACTCTATAAGTAATAGTCGGAAATTCCCACCACCCATCTCCACGTCGGATGAGCTTCAGAAAATGAAAATATTATTGCTCTATACGCAATAGAAGAGAAAATTCCACTACTCACCTCCATTTCGTATGTGCTTCAGAAAATGAAAATATTATTGCTCTATACGCAATAGAAGAGAAAATTCCACTACTCACCTCCATTTCGTATGCGCTTCAGAAAATGAATTAATTATTGCTCTATAAGTAATAGTCGGAAAATTCCACCACCCATCTCCATTTCGGATGAGCTTCAGGAAATGAAACTATTATTGCTCTATACGCAATAGTCAGAAATTCCCACCACCCATCTCCACGTCGGATGTGCTTCAGAAAATGAATTAATTATTGCGACCTACGCAATAGGGTAGTCCTGCATAGTAATGGTAAATAGAATAGTACGGGAGGAAGATGCTCCCCCTATTCTTGTAATAAACATTCCCGGAAAATCCAAGACCATTACAATCCAACACCATCAGATTAATTAATCTCTGGAATTACTCTCTAACTTTTTCCTAGCTTCAGTAACCATATTTTTTTCAACTTCAAAACTCTCCCAAAACTGTTTTTGTTCCTCAAAATTTAATTCAATAAACTGTAACTGTTCATCTAAAGCTCGTTCGGCTGAATTTGTAATATCAATAGCCGATTAACCAGGATAAAATTATGGTTCAAACTATCGAAGCAAGAAATATCACATTATACGAATTAGAGACAAACTTTAACCTCCAGTTAGTCAAAGATGAACAATTTTTCCAGGAGTGGCAAGATAATTTACCAGAAATTACAGAGCTAGAGAAACAACATCTTGACAGAGTTCAAGCTAGTTATTCTAACTTAGAAAAATATCCCCCAATCTTAGAAAATACTGTCAAAATGGTTGTCTTATCTCCTCTATTAAATTTAGCTGGATTTTATTTACCGCCTTTTCATATTAAATCAGAAAAATCTATAGAAATTTCAGATCAAGATGAAGAAATTATCGTCTGTGGAGAGATTTATGTATTAACTATATTTAATCAATTATGGATATTAGTAATTGAGTCTAAAAAAGCTACTTTTTCCCTAGAAGTTGGTAAACCTCAACTATTAGCATATATGTTGGGAAATTCTAACCCAGACAAACCAGTTTACGGCATGATTACCAATGGTAATAGCTTCATTTTTATCAAATTAATTCAGCAAGAAACACCACAATATGCTTTATCTAGATTGTTCTATATTTTCAATCCAGGAAATGACCTTTATAACGTTTTAAGAGTATTGAAATGTTTTGGTCAATTAGCAATTAATTAGGTATGCTGAGGTTATCACTAATTGTATCAAATCTGGATAATTACTATACCTAAGTCATTGCGACTGTCACTCCGTGGAAGGCAAGAAAAGCAATCTCAGGGGTGCGCGGAGATTGCAACAATCGTCGCAATGACAACTGTTCAATCAAATTCTATATTAATAGTCATCTTTTCAGCAGACGATAATATTTATTTTTGCCGATGTTTAATAATTACCTAAAAATTAAGGTATAAAGACTCTCCATTCCTGGAGAAAAAAGAAAAAAATTCCTTTGAGAAAATTCGTATATTGCAGAAGAGTTCATTAATTGATAATTGATAATGGATAATTGATAATTACCTCTGGTTAAAACCGTTCTTGATTGAATATCAGGAAATATCATTTCTTTTTTTCCCCTTAAAAGGGTAGGCTTTAAACCAGAATTATTTAATTATTAATAATTAATAATTAATAATTGGGTAATGATTAATTATTAAAGAGTAGACCATAGTAGAGAAATTCCATGGAACTTCCCTACAAGTTTTCTGTTTATTACCAGTTATTTAACTGCTAACTGATAACTGATAACTACTAACTGAATTTACTCGCATCGCCAAATTTTCACATTATTGTCACTACTCCCACTCACAATAGTATTATCATCAGCACTAATCGCTACAGAATTTACATCCTTAGAATGTCCGGTCAAACTATCAATAACTTCCCCAGTTTCCATATTCCAAATCTTAATAGTTTTATCGGCACTACCACTAATTATCGTTTTTTTATCCAAACAAATTACAGACCTAACCCAATCAGAATGTCCGGTAATTGTTTTGATTAATTCAGATTTCTCTACAGACCATAATTTAATAGTTTTATCACTACTACCACTCACCAAAACTTTACCATCAGGACTAAAAGCAATTGTATTAATATCTCTTGTATGTCCGACTAATTGGCTAATTAATTTACCAGTTTCTACTTCCCAAAATTTAATAATATTATCGCTACTACCACTAGCAAGAATTTTCCCATCAGGACTAAAAGCAACTACATTTATTCCTCGTGAATTTTTAATAGTGTACAAAAGTTGACAAGTTTTTTGATGCCAAATTTTAATAGTTCTATCATCACTACCACTAGCAATTAATTCTCCATTTGGACTAAATGCAACAGTCATTGAAACAATAGAATTTGAATGTCTAGATAAACTACAACCCACCCTATTTGTAGCTAAATCCCAAATATTAATAATTCCCCCAACATTACCAATAGCTAAGATGTTACTTTTAGGATTAAAAGCAAGAGATAAGACGATATTAGATGCCATAAAAGAGTCTAATAATTCTCCTGTAGAGAATTTCCATAACTTAATTGTTCTGTCAAAACTACCACTAGCAATTATTTGATGATCTGGGCTAATAGCAACTGATGAAACTGCACTGAAATGACCAGAAATAGTTTGAGGTGTTCCCCAAGAATGAAGATGTAATCCTGGTACATGAGTAGAATTTTTGAGTGATATTTTTGGATGTGAAATTTTGAGAAAAGTTGGTGGAGGTGGAGGTGGGGGTAGGAATTTGCCATGGTTCAAATCTTTTAATACTTGATTAACAGATTGATAACGTTTTTTTGTTGCTTCAGCAATTAATTTATCTATAATATTTCCAAGTTCTTTGCTGACAGGATTATCAACTAAATAATCGCGCCATACCCATTTATTTTCCTCAGTATCGAATAGTTGAAATGGAGAAACATTCGTCAGTAAAGAAATACAAGTTACGCCTAAACTATATAAATCACTGGCAAATTTTGCTCTACCTTTGAGTTGTTCTGGAGCCACATATTCTGGAGTGCCGATAATTGTACTTGTTTTGAATAATGCTGTACCTGTTAACTGTTTTGTTGCACCAAAATCTACTAATACTAATTGATTTCTAAATCCAGTTTTATAGACGGAGTTTGATGATAAGCGACGAATAATATTTTCTGGTTTAATATCCTGATGAATAATGTTGTGAGAGTGGATAAATTCTAGAACTGGCAAGATGCTATTTAGTAGTTCTCTAATTTGGTATTCAGAGAATATTCCTTCTGTTTCTAAGATTTGAGCTAAATTTTTTCCGGGGATAAATTCTTGAACTAAATATTGACAAGAATCATCATGTAAGTTTGCTAATAGTTCAGCTATTTGAGGATGTTTTCCTAAAGTATCTAATCGTTCTGCTTCTTGTTCAAATAGTTTAATTGCTTTTTTGATATCGGCATCATTTTGTGAAATAAAATAAAACTGTTTAATTATGCACGGTGGTTTGGAGGGTTTATCTTCATCAATTGCTAAATAGGTTTTACTGAAGCTTCCCTGACCAATTATTTTGATGGCTCGATAACGGTCTTTTAGTATTAGCATAGAACTACAACTTAGACATATTCTTGTATCGGGTGGATTATTAGGAGTTTTGCAGTTTTCTTTGAGACAATAACTCATATTTTGTCTTTTTGCAAATATTGTATTTTTTGCTTTAGTGGTCATTAACATTTTGCTGCACTCCTGATAATTTAGTTCTCAAAAAATATTTAGAGAAATCTTATTTAAGTTGTCAGATATATAAATAATTAATAATGGATAATGGATAATGGATAATGGATAATTAATCATGTATAATTAATAATTCCTTCTGCTTCAAACCTTAATTAATTGAATATAAGGAAATATTATTTCTTTTTTTATCCTTAACAGTAGATGCTTGATAACTTGATTTTTCGGGAAGAATTAAAAGGATTGAAATTTGGTATAGAGAAAGATTTTAGATAGATATATTCCTAGATTTTTAAGTTACAAATATTTGTCGAGTATTTCTTACTCCCTATTTCCTATTCCCTGATAGATTCAATCTGTTAATTATTAAAGATTTTAAATTTTAAAATAGCTAGTGAGTATTCAATAATAGAATATATAGCACTACGTTAATTGGCTTTTGACATTTATAAATCCTGCAATCCTAACAGTCTACTGTTCCCTGTTCCCTGTTCCCTGTTCCCTATTCCCTATTCCCTATTCCCTATTCCCTATTCCCTATTCCCTATTCCCTAGCGCGTAGCGCTATACCAGTTATCATATTCAGAAAATACATTATTTTCCTTATGATTTGTTTCCTGTTATCCAAAATTATTCACTCAAAAATTTTCCCTCTTTACTCTACAAAGAAAGTGTTTGAGAAGAACTTTTTTGAAATAAAAGCTTCTATATACTTTTAACTGATCTATTCTGCTACTCCTGTCGCCAAATTTTAACAGTATTATCACTACTACCACTAGCTAAACTCTTTCCGTCTCTAGAAAAAGTAACAGAATTAACATATTTTAAATGACCTTCCAAATTACCAATTTCTTGACCTGTTTTCCCATCCCAAATCTTAATAGTTTGATCCTCACTAGCACTAGCAATAATATCTCCTTGAGGACTAAAAACTACTGCACAAACATCCTTCAAATGTCCTTCCAAAATTTCTAATATTTCACCCTGATCTATTTGCCAAATTTTGATATTTCTATCTCTACCACCACTAGCTAAAAATTTACCATCAGGACTAAAAGCAACAGCATAAACATAATGTACTCCCTGATAATAATTACATAAATTTTTAACAGTATTGCCTAAACTTAAATCCCATATTTTAATCGTATTATCCTCACTACCACTAGCTAAAGTTTGACCATCTGGACTAAAGGCGATCGCTCGAACTGGTCTTGAATGTCCACTCAAACTCATCATTACTTTCCCATAGCTAGTGTCATAAATATCATCCCCTAGTCGCCAAATTTTGATATTTTGGTCTTTACCCGCACTAGCCAAAGTCTGACCATCTGGACTAAAAGCGATCGCCGTCACCCCTCCAGAATGTCCATAATATGCACCTTGTCCCCAGTCACCAAAAATACAGATCAGTTTTCCTGTCTTAACTTCCCACAGTCTAATAGTTTTGTCCTCACTGCCACTTGCCAATATTTTCCCATCATTGCTAAAAGCAACAGAGTTGACATAACTGGAATGTCCAAAGATAGTTAAAATTTCTTGACCACTACTTGCTTCCCACAACTTAATAGTTTGATCCTCACTGCCACTTGCCAAAATTTTTCCATCATTGCTCCAAGCAACAGAACAAACCCATTTTTGATGACCAGTAAGAGTATGTATACATTTCCAAGTTTGATTTGGTATAACTTGAGGCGCGATATCTGGTCTAACCGTTGGTCTTTGAATAGCAGTTTTATCTTGAATAAGAGTCAAATTAACTTGAGCATCTAAATTTAAACTTTCCATCACCTCCCCAACAGACTGATAACGATGGTTAATCGCATTTGCCACAAGTTTATCCAAGACATCAGCCAAATTTTCACTTACGGAATTATTGTGTAAATAACGTCGCCACATCCAAGCACCCTCACCCACATCAAATAATTCAAATGGGGAAACCTTAGTTAATAGATGTAAACAAGTCACTCCCAAACTATATAAGTCACTGGCAAATACCGCCTTACCTCGGTTTTGTTCAGGAGCAGTATATTCAGGAGTGCCGATAGTAGTACCTGTTTTCCAGAGTGCAGTACCTAGAGCATATTTAGCAGCACCAAAGTCTACTAATACTAATTGACTCGGACTATCTAAACGGCGGATAATATTTTCTGGTTTGATATCCCGGTGAATAACCTGATGAGAATGAATAAACCGCAGGACAGGCAGTAAATTATGCAGTAAGCCTCTAATTTGTTCTTCATTGTAAGGTCTCTCTGTTTTCAGAGCTTCGGCCAGATTTTGTCCGGCGACAAATTCTTGCACTAGATATTGTCGCCCATCTTGAGTAAAGTGGGCCATCAGTTCAGGGATTTGTGGATGTCTGCCTAATTGATCTAATCTTGTAGCTTCTTTTTCAAATAGTTCGGCTGCTTTGTCAATATTTTTTGTACCTTGAGATGCAGGAAAAAATTGTTTAATTACGCAGTAAGGTTTGGAGGGTTTATCTTCATCAATAGCTAAGAATGTTCTGCCAAAACCTCCCTGTCCAATTATATTTAAGGAGCGATAACGGTCTTTGAGTAGTAGTTTTGAGCCACAATTTTGGCAATATCTATTCCAGTCTGGGTTTTGGGGAATTTGACAGTTGGGGTTGAGGCAATAACTCATGCCGATGATTTTTAGCTAACGATAATAATACTGATTATATTAGGAATTTTTGCAAGTTTTTTTCTTAAAATATAATAGTTTTTGTTAGAATTGGCTGAAGTTAAGCATAAATTAATTTTTCTGTTTTTTGAAAGCTCTTCAAGAAAAGATGACCCTGAAAATTTTATCTGTCAATTTACTCAAGCTAAAATATATGAGACATCTTCAAAAATAAAAGCAATTTATATGTATAAAGTGTCAATTATTTATTCCTCTTCCCTGTTCTCTCTTGATCTGGAGATGTCTACTTTGCACTCAAATAAATCTATAAAACAAAATCACTTTTTAACCTTTACAAATTGCTTGGTAATTAATACCATCAGGTAAAATAGCATAAGCTAAATTTGCACTATTCAAATCAACATCATTCAAATTAGCATCAACTAAATTAACCCAAGTCATATCAGCATAATTAAAATTAGCCTTTGTTAGATCAGCGCCAGATAAATTAGAAGTATTAAGATCAACTTGGCTAAAATTAGCATGAACAAGATTAGCATTACTAAGATTAGTAGCTATTAAATAAGAACCAGTTAAATCAGCATCACTCAAATCAGCTCCTACTAAATTAGCACCAATCAAACTCACATATCTCAAAGTTGCATTACTTAGACAAGTATAACTAAGACTAGCACTAAAAAGAAAAGCATGATTTAGATTAGCCTGGGAAAGATTAGCACAAAACAAAAAAGCACGATTTCCATCAATATTTGAGAGATTTGCCCTACTTAAGTTAGCATTACTCAGATTAGCTTCACTAAGTTTAGCATTCGTTAAATTAGCTTCACTTAAATTTGCCCCCACCAAATTTGCCCCACTCAAGTTAGCATTACTCAGGTTTACTCCACAGAGATTAGTATTTGTCAAGTCAGCATCAGTAAAATCAGAGTTACTAAAATCTGCATCACTGAGATTAATACCACTAAGGTTAACTTCTTGCAGTTCTATCGCAGTAAAATTCCTATTGCCATTAGTATAACTTTCTATTACTTGCTTGGTATCCATTCTGAGTTTTTATAGTTAGATAATTGACTCTGAATACTATTTTCTCAAAATACTAATAATAATAGATACTGATATAGCTTAATTTTTGATTAAGAAGGGCGATCGCTATTGACTTAGGATAAAGATATATAGGAATCCTGCTTTAGTCCTGTACAAAATTTTAATCGCTTTTAGGGAACAGGGAACAACTAAGAGTTTCAGTTTTTTTATTTACTTTTTGATTACCCGCAACTTATTGAGCATTGCTATAGTTATTTGACTTAAGAAGCTGAATATAAAGAGATAAATTAAATTAAATCTAAAATAATAGTCAGATGAGAATGATCTTCCATAAAATATTGCATGATAAAAGTAGTTGGAGATTACTTCACTATTCGCCATCAAAATTATCATGCAGACAATTATTTATGTAGAGCTAGTATACTAAGATAGTAATCCTAAATTATTTGTGCAAAAACTGTAGGAGATTGCTCTCCAAAACCAAGATTAAATAGGATTTGAATATCAAAACTATACCCTCAAATATTAGAATCTCAAAACAGATTTCTATTTTCTATAGTAAATTCTTCTCTGTCTAATTAACCTCATGTGTTAATCCTAAATATTCGGGAGTTGCGCAATGTATAACCAAAACATACAACAAAAAACACAGGCAAGAAAAAATTCAGACCTTGAGTTAATAAATATCTGGTTGCAACAAATTTCACCTAAACAACAATCTTCTCATTTATACATAGCTCAAATGTTTTTGAAATTTGTCAAAAAACCACTAGAAAAAGTAAATCAATCAGATGTTATCGCATTTGCAAATGTTCAGAATATCAACTCTCCAAACCTAGAATATTATCAACATAAACGACTAGAAACAATTAATTCTCTACTAAAATTTTGTCAGCAAACTGGTATAATTCCTATTACTCAAAAACAATCTAATACTCAAAAACAAAAATTGTCTGATAACACTAAAACATTCAACAAACCCAATTCCTCCAGACAGGGAACAAAAAATTATCCAACTACTCGCAAAGTTCAAAAAAAGCCCTTAAACTTTTCAAAATTATTTAACCTAAAACTAGCTTCTTCCTTATTAATTATTTTCGGATTATTTATCGCAATTTCACAACTATTCAAAGAAGTAGGCCAAGGTATAAATTCTCAAGAAAAGGGAGCAGCAACATCAGTAGTTATGCCTAAGATTGATCCAACCGAAAATTGGGCTTATCCAGTTAATGTCCCAAAAATAAGAGCTTTTCTAGATACCATTGCTGTCACAGAAGGTACAACAGGGCCTCAAGGTTATCATCGTCAATACACAGGTAGTCATTTCTCTAGCTTCAAAGACCATCCCAGGGAACTAAAATGTGCCATGAGTAATGGTAAAGAACTTTGTTCTGATGCTGCTGGTAGATATCAGTTTCTTAGTACCTCTTGGGATAGGTTTGCTCCTATGGTAAAGGCTAAAAATTTTAGTCCTATTTATCAAGACCGTGTAGCGATCGAATTGATTAGAGAAAAAAATGCCCTGGAAGATATTGAAGAAGGTAGGATTGAAGAAGCCTTTAGAAAATTATATATGGTGTGGCCATCATTTGGTGAAACAGCTACAGATGCTGAACGACTGATGCCTAAACTTGTAGGAATTTATCAAGAGAAGTTAGCTTTATATGAACCAAAATAAATATTTGGGCAGGAACAAAGAAATGGTAGTGCGTCAAGGAAGTGTGGGAAGTGTGGGGACAGTGGGGAGTGTGGAAAGACCTCCGAACATTTGGAGGAATAATTGTAGCTTTGTCTTTTTGGGAACTGTCTAGTCGCCGTCCTAACTTTTTATTCTTAAAGGATTCTTAATATAGCTAAGAAAGAATTGGTATTTGACATAGACTGATGATGAATTTTAGACATCGTAGGGGTTTGGTTTCCAAATCCCTTTTTAGATTGGGTTTGGAGACCAAACCCCTACAATTTTCAACACGCAAATCATTTAGGATTACCCTAATATAAAATCCGGTTGAATAGTTATTGTATAGTTGGGAGTAAGGGAGTAGGGGAGTAGGGGAGTAGGGGAGTAGGGGAGTAAGGGAGTAGGGGAGTAGGGGAGTAAGGGAGTAGGGGAGTAGGGGAGTAAGGGAGATTGAAGTTAATTATAGAATTATAAACATATACTATATAACCGGATTCTATATAAGTCGTCAAATATGATAATCAGGACTTACAGCAACCAATAAACCGGGTTTATTGCCCCGATATTGTTGTTCAAACCAGGAAATTTCCTTCATAAACCCGGTTTCTGCGTAAGTCCTCAACCAACAAATTCCTACTCCTTACTCCCTGTTAATTTCCAGAATACCTTGATCTCCATCAAGATTGGCCTCTACTCCTACAGGTAAAGCAGCATTAGGACCATCATGGCCAAAGGGAAGGTCAGAGACAATCGGAATGTTAAGGTCAGCCAAGCGATCGCGCAATACTTCCTCAACAGTAAACTCTGTATAAGTCATTCGTCCAGGGGAACACTGACTAAACCGCCCCAGAGCAATACCTTTAACTTGCTGCAAAACACCAGCCATGCGCCACTGGGTTAACATTCGGTCAATACGGTAAGGAGCTTCATTCACATCTTCTAAAGCTAAAATTGTTCCACTCAAATCTGGTTGATACTTAGTACCTAATAAATGACAAGCTACGGTCAAATTGGCTGGCATTAAGTAACCTTTTGCTTGACCACCACCCCAACCATTCCCTTTTAAAGGTTCTAGAGGATTACCCTCTACCAAATCAAACAGTCGTTGAATTGACCATTGTGGCTCACTTGCTAAAGTAGTTAATAATGGACCGTGAACGCCGAGAAAATCCTTTTTGCTAAGTGTCCATAAGAGGGCAGTAATATCAGAAAAACCAATCAACCATTTGGGGGTAGATATGGTTGGCCATTGCCAATTTTCCAGTAAGCGAGTCGCACCATAACCACCCCTAGAGCAGAGAATCCCACGAATATTTGGATTATTAATAGATGTTGTGAGTTGACTACGCCGACTTTCATCCGTACCTGCTAAATAACCCCATTGTTCGTCGTACCCTGGAGTAAGTTCTATTTCATAGCCATGCGATCGCCAAATTTCCACCCCTTTTTTAAAAGCATCTAACTCTCGTAAACAACCACTAGGAGAAATAACTTGTAGTAAGTCACCTGGTTTTAAGTAATTTTGATTTAGCATATTAAATCTTATTTCTATTCACAACTAAAATATTACGATTGCGATCGCCTACTCTTTCATATCTAAACTCATCAACACTATCTCTAACTAAGAATACTCCTAACCCACCAATAGGACGTTCTTCTAACTTTTGTTGTAAAGTTTCTTCTGTAACTTTTTCTTTTTTAGTAGGGTCATAAGCGGTTGCTGTATCTTCAATATAAACAGTTAAATTTTCCTCATTTATTTCTGTTTGTACAGAAATATTCCCTAGCAAACCAGCCCGATCATAGCCATGAGTAATAATATTTGTCGCTATTTCATCTATTGCTAAACATAGTTTATATGATACTTTCTTTTCTAAACCTGCTGCTGTTGCTGCTGACTTAACATATTGACGAATTTCTCCTAGACAATCTAGTTTTCCCGGTAATATTAATGCTTCCATAAATACTCCTGTTTTTTTGTTTTTTGGAAAGATTTTTAGTGGATTTCTCCGCACAGCTAACATCGTAATATCATCAAATTGTGCTGCATCTTCCATATAATTAAACAACTTATTTTTAATGCGCTCCATCAATTCTGATGCAGAATTAGCAGGTTCTTCCACCAGGTCTTTTAGTCTTTTATCTGTAAATAACTTTCCATCCGGCGATTTTGCTTCAGTTACGCCATCGGTATAACCTATTAGTATTTCTCCATGCTCTAACTGAATTTCCTTAATTTCAAAGTTCATATTTGGCATCATTCCCACCGCAGGTCCGGTATAATTTAAGGTCTGTTTTATACCATCTTGATTAATAATAAATAGTGGTTCATGGCCTCCATTAACGTAGCTAAGTAAACCTGTATTTGGATCTAGCACCCCAAAAAATAATGTAGCAAACATACTCATTTGCCAATGGTTTTGCGCAACATAGTCATTAGTAAGGCGAACAGCTTGAAGAGCTTTCTCGTGAGCTAAATTAATTGAAGTTGCAGTTCCTTGTAATTTCTCTTCCTCAGCAGAAAAAATGCGAATTAAGCTGCGGAATAAAGCCATAAATAATGCTGCACCCACTCCCTTATCACAAACATCTGCTATGACTAACCCTATTTGATTATTGCCAAGGGTAAAAGCATCATAAAAATCTCCTGCTACTTGTTTAGCGGGATGGAAACAAGCAACTATTTCCCAATTATCCAACTGAGGAATATCATAAGGGAGAAAATCTATTTGAATTTGTCTACCTTTTTCCAACTCATGATCAAGAGCTTTAGAATAAGTATCTAATTGTCCATAAAGCCTAGCATTTTCGAGAACTAACCCTATTTGTTCAGCAGTAGTTTCCATTGACTCTGCCATTCTCGGAGTAAAATGATTCGGTTGAGAGTGCAATAAAGTAATAATACCAAGCAATTCTGGACCATTGATAATTGGTACACCTAATGCAGAACGAACAACATAAGGTTGGTTAGGTAGAGTCAACCAGCGATCGTCCTCTTCTGTATCCGTAATTAATCCTATTTGACGGTTGCGACTTACCCAACCTGCCAACCCTTTATCTAAAACACTACCTATTAGTTTAGTTCGTTGTTCTGGAGTTACTTCTGTTCGAGAAAGAATAGCATCTATAATTTTGCCAGATGTAGGGTCTAGTAAAAATAAACTTCCCTTCTCGGTGCAAGTTATATCAGCACAAACATCTAAAGTTTTTTGTAAAGCTGCTTTAATAATTCCTCCAGGTGTGGAGGTACACCCTGTTGTTACCTCTAGTAAAACCTTTTGAGCTAGTCGGAAAGCCTCTATTTCATCTTGTTGTCTCGCCATTTCCTTTTGCAGAGACTTTATTTCTTCTCTGAGATTTTCTTCTGTAGTTGTCATTGCTGATAATATTGATAGTGGATAATTGATAATTATGGTTTGCTGATTAAATATAAAAGTATTGACAGATAAAGGTTTTAGCAATTTCAGGTCTTGAAAAAGTACCAGCTTTTCGGTTGATAGAGCTAAAAAAGTTAGCATTTTGGGGTGAGTATGGCAGAAAAATTAAGGGACTATTCTTCTGACTACCTACCTATAACTCCCATTTCTCCTATACGGGTGATTGGCGTTTTGCATTCTGCAAAGCTATCCTAGGCCATACTCCACAAACGCTTTATATGTCCCGCAGCGTTTAGCGTTCCGCACAACTTTCCTTTCCGGAATGCTCCGCAAACGTTAACGCTTCGTGACATGAAAAACGCCCCTTGTGGTCTAGCTAAACGGCTTTCGCCGATATGAATGCGCAGTATTCTGTAGGAAATCTACCCCTACAACTCTACCCCCCTCACTCCAAGACTTATTCAGAAAACCCTAATTAATACCGAGAAGTTTAAAGCTTCTTGACCAATGGATAATAGATAGTCGATAATTAGAGATATTCTTCATTATCCATTATCCATTATCCATTATCCATTAATTAAGCTTCTATCTGAGCTGCATCATATTCATCCAGCAAATAAACACTCTGATCGAAGCCAGTTTTCTTGATAGTATCCAGCACCATTTCTTGAACACCTACCATATAAATATCAACACCTGTTCCCATTTTTTGTTTAGCAAAAATCAATACCCGTAGACCTGCACTTGCCATAAATTCTAGGTCTTGCATCATCAAAACAAGTCTTTTCGGACTTGTAGCTGCTGCTTCCTCTACTTTTGTTTTAAAA
>JBFRWR010000443.1:0-3301 GCA_051439685.1 Trichodesmium sp. | reverse complement strand
TTTGGTGATGAATCTGTGGGGATGTTATCCGAGATTTCAGCAATTAATGATGTGAAATTATTAGAGAGAATTGTTACTCAAATTCCCCAGGTTTCTTCAATGGATGAATTGCGAAAACTATATTCTGAATAGTTGAAAAATATGAACAAGAAATGCCTAGTATGGGAGCAAGATGCTCCCACTGCCATTTCTGATGACAAAAGTAATTACAACTTCACTCATTAATCCTTGTATTTTTGCCCAATAGTTTAAATATACAGACGAATACACCTTGACATTTTAGTAAGTATTGATATAAGATTGATATCTAGAATAATGTTACTAAAGATAAATTAATAAAAGTCATTATGTCAGTCAACTCACAAGTATTAGATGAAATAATTACTGTAACTGGCGAGTTAATTAGTATTAATTTTGATAAAAATACAATAGTCATTAAATATCCCCCTACTCATCAAGAAATTGAATGTGTTTATCTAGAAGAGTTGGAGGATGATTTGATTGAAAATCGTCGCCAATTAATTCAGGTTACGGGTAAATTTACTTTAAATAATCAAGGACATCCGACTAAATTAAATGATGTTACTAGAATAGAAACTGTTGATTTATCTTCGATTTTACTCAAAGAGGTTAATTATGGAGAAATAAAATTAAGATTTAAACAACCTTTACCTTTAACTCCAACTATAGATGAGGAAAGTAGTCAATTATTTGTGGTTGAAAATCCAGATATTAATCTGGATGTTTTTGCTTATACTAGAGATGATTTAATTGATGAAATCAATGAACAAATTATAATGATGTGGCATGAATATGTTAAGGCTGATTTGGCAGAATTAGCGCAAGATGCTCAAGAGTTACGGAGGATTTTATTAGAGACTTTAGAGGAGATTCATTAAATGCCTAGAAAAAAAAGTCAGGTAGAAAAGTCTCTATTGGCTAAAGGTTTTCGACTTAATCAAACTCATCATCATTATTTTATTTATTACGATCAAGAAGGGAAAAAAACAACTATTAAAACTAAGACTAGCCATACGGGAAAAATTAAGGATATACCAGATAATTTATTAGCAAAAATGGCTAAACAATGTCATTTAACTAAGTCGGAATTTTTGGCTTTAATTGATTGTCCTCTGAGTCGAGAAGAATATGAGAATCAACTCTATGAGCAAGGGGTTTTAAAGTCTACTGAAGAGGATGAAATGTAAAGTTGACTATCTGTAAAGTTAGGAGCGATCGCTCAATTTTTAGAAAAAATAATGTAGGTTGGGTTGCGCTGTCGCTTAACCCAACCTAGAAGGTTATATCCTGATAGTAAGCCAGCTAAACTTAATATTATAGCTATTTTTTTCTTCAGTATCAGAACAAAAAATAATTAGTATTAGTAGCGCCAAACAGATACTAACATTACATCAAAATGATAGTCATAACTCCATACTGGTAAACTCAGGCGATTAGAAATAATTGCTGTTATACCATCGAATAAAGTAATTCGTTGGTCAGGAAAATTTTCAACTAATTCTGTTGCTGCTAAGTAGTCATCAACTGTGGGATTAATTAATTCAACTCCGGCAAAAATTTGCTGCAAAAATGCTCTTGCAGTTTCATTTCCTAGACGATACAAAACTAAAGTATAGGCTTCTAAAAGAGTCGAATAAGTAACAATAACTCTTAAGTTTTCTTGTTGGAGTTGGTTTAAATCTGTTTGAGCTTGTTGATGATATTGGTCATCTGGATCGATCGCAGCATAAAGGGGGCCATTGTCGGCAATAATAGCTCTCATGGTTGTTCTTGAGTGGGAAAGTTGGCAATAACTGAGTCGTGGTTAATTGATGTTTTTTTGTATCCACTGCCTTTTGATGCTGGGGTTATTTGTAGATGTTTTTTGGGTGGGGAGAAATAACCACGTTGAGTTAGAAATTCTTCTACTGCTGTTTGTATAACTATATTGGGAGTGGGGGAGTCTTGGCGATCGCGCATATAGGATAATAATGCACTTGCTAAGGGTTCGGGTAAGTTTATGGTTTGTGGTTCCATTTTTTTGGTTGTGAGGTTTTGGTTAATGATTTTTTAACACAGATTTTGAGTTTTGTCAATTGGGGAGCGATCGCCAAGACATAGAATCTCAGCTTGTCATTGCGTTAACGCAGTTTTGCGATAGCAAGGCGGTAAACAAACAGTTAATCTTCTGGAGAAAGTTTGAACTTAGCCGTAGGCGAAGCCTTCCCTAAAGGTAGCAATCTCAGAAACCAAGCGATTGCTTCCTTCCACTCCGTTCCAGTCGCAATGACACACCAAAAAGTCATTGCGAGGCGGTAAACAAAAAGTTAACCTCCTGGAGAAAGTGTTAACTTAGCCGTAGGCGAAGCCTTCCCTAAAGGAAGCAATCTCTTAAATCCTTGAGATTGCTTCCTTCCACTCCGTTTCAGTCGCAATGACACACCGAGAAATCATCCGTATATCCGTGGCAAAATCACTGTTTGCTGCCCCTCTCTATTCATTCAACAATTCCTCTAATACCTCAGATGTAAATGGATTTTCACCTTTTTTTAAACTATCAATCCAACCTTGACGCTTTGCTTTTAGCTCATCATCTTTAGTCCATTCAACGAATGCTTGAAAATCAGAAATAGCTCCCGGAAAATCCCCTGTTAATGCCCGCGCTAAACCACGACTATCTATAATATCACCATCATTAGGACTGAATTTTACTGCTTTTTCACAAGCAAACATTACATTTTGTGCTTGGTTATCTAAGCTACCAAACCAACAAAGTGAATTCCAATCATTCGCACTTATTTCCACATCTGAATCTAATTTCTGAGCTTCCTTATAAAGACTAATTGCCGACTCAATTTTTCCTTCTTCTGCCAGTCTTACTCCCTCTTTGACTTTGCCAAAAGCAACAAACTGTTTTGCCACTTTCTCTGGATCTCTATCTATTTCCTCAGTATCTGGATTTAGATCAATATCTGGCTCCCATTTTTGAGCTTGCTTCAATAGAGCAATACCTACCTCAACTTCCTGATATTCTATTATGAATTTCCTACCCATTCGTAAGAAAAGTCTTGCTACATTTAAACTGAAATTAGAGTCAAGTTTTATTGCTTGTTCAAACTGAGAAAATGCTTCCTTAAACTTTAGCTCTGCTGCTAATTTCTCACCTTTTAAAAAGAATGCTGTGGCTGAAGGCTCTATTTCACCGCAAAGATGTCGTTCTTTTTCTTCTAAGTTAGGGTTATTTTTCAGGTAGTCGCTCATCCACTTGCAAGCGTTGTCTATTAGCTCATCTCGGTTAAAA
>JBFRWR010000442.1:0-13034 GCA_051439685.1 Trichodesmium sp. | reverse complement strand
TATATGTTGATAATTCTATAATTTTCAGTATTCAATCTCCCCTACTCCCCTACTCCCCTACTCCCCTACTCCCCTACTCCCCTACTCCCGACTATACAATAACTATTCAACCGGATTTGATATTAGGGGCGGGTTTAGCTAACAATCTGTGAAAAGTTGTACGGACGTTGCATGCAACGTCCCTATGGTGAAACCCGCCCCTACATAGCCTGATTTTCTAATGCACAGTTTTAGCTGTATCAGTCTACTACAAGTTACATCAACTTTAGAGCCTTTTCTCAAAAATTGACGCTCCGACAGGAGTTAACTATAAGCTTCTATCGGCAAACAAGAACAAACAAAATTGCGATCGCCAAAAGCATTATCAACTCGTCCCACAGCAGGCCAAAACTTATGTTCCCGTGTCCAGGGAGCGGGATAAGCAGCACGTTGTCGAGAATAACCATGAGGCCACTCCTCAACCATCAAACTTTCGGCAGTATGAGGTGCATTTTTCAACAAATTATCCTCTTTATCTGCTTTCCCTATTTCAATTTCCTGTATTTCTTGGCGAATAGAAATCATTGCCTCACAAAAACGATCTAACTCTTCCTTAGACTCACTTTCCGTTGGTTCCACCATAATTGTACCCGCCACTGGCCAAGAAACCGTTGGCGCGTGAAAACCATAATCCATCAAGCGTTTAGCAATATCTTCTACCTCAATACCAGCCGACTTTTTCAACGGACGCAAATCCAAAATGCACTCGTGAGCAATTAACCCATGCTTACCCTTATACAAAACCGGATAATAACTATCCAACCGTTCGGCAATATAATTAGCATTCAAAATAGCTACTTTCGTTGCTTCAGTCAAACCATCAGCACCCATCATCGCAATATACATCCAAGAAATTGGCAGAATACTCGCACTACCCCAAGGTGCAGCAGATACCGCTCCACTAGAACTTGCTCCATTAATATTAATCACAGAATGTCCTGGTAAAAAGGCTGCTAAATGAGACTTAACCCCAATCGGACCCATTCCCGGGCCTCCCCCACCGTGAGGGATACAGAAAGTTTTATGCAAATTCAAGTGACAAACATCAGCGCCAATTTCCGCCGGACGACATAAACCAACTTGAGCATTCATATTCGCTCCATCCATATAAACTTGCCCGCCGTTTGCATGAATGATTTCACAAATATCGCAAATCTCTTCCTCAAAAACTCCATGAGTAGAAGGGTAAGTAATCATTATCGCAGCCAAGTTATCTTTATGCTTTTCTGCCTTTTTGCGTAAATCTGCAATATCTATATTTCCCTGTTTATCGCATTTCACAACCACAACTTTTAAGCCACTCATTACCGCCGAAGCTGGGTTTGTACCGTGAGCAGAATCAGGAATTAGACAAACATTACGATGTGCTTCTCCACGGTGAGCATGATATTCGCGAATTACTAATAAACCTGTATATTCGCCCTGGGAACCTGCATTTGGTTGGAGAGAAATTGCTGCAAAACCTGTAATTTCTGCTAACCATTCCTCTAGTTGCTCAAACATTACCTGATAACCTTGGGTTTGAGAAGTAGGAGCATAGGGGTGAATTTTGGCAAACTCCGGCCAGGTTACAGGTATCATTTCTGCTGTAGCATTAAGTTTCATTGTACAAGAACCCAATGGGATCATTGATGTTGTTAAAGATAAATCTTTTGCTTGCAAACGGTAGATGTAACGCAAAAGTTCAGTTTCAGAATGATAACTATTAAATACTGGGTGAGTTAAATAACTGCTGGTACGGGAATGGGAACCCCCCTCTTGAACAAGTGAAATATTTTCGATTTCTGGTAATGCTTTTCCACCTGCAAAAATTTGCCACAGATTTTGAATATCTTTCTCAGTCGTAGTTTCATCTAGAGAAATACCAACAGTTTCCTCATCAAGAGTTCGTAAATTAATTCCTGCATTTTCAGCAGCACTAATAATTTCTGTTGCACTTTTCAGCGGAGAGTCAGCACTAAGTTTCACCCGAATAGTATCAAAAAATGGTTCCGCTCCAATTTCATAACCAAGCTGTTTTAAACCCGCTGCCAGTTTTGCTGTTAAATTATGGATATTTTCAGCAATTTCTTTTAAACCATCGGGACCGTGATAAACCGCATACATACTTGCCATTACCGCCAACAAAACTTGAGCAGTACAAATATTACTCGTAGCTTTTTCCCGCCGAATATGTTGCTCCCGTGTTTGCAGTGCCAACCGTAACGCCGGGTTGCCATTAGCATCTTGAGAAATACCAACAATACGTCCTGGAGTCTGACGTTTATAAGCTTCTTTTGTGGCAAAATAAGCAGCATGAGGACCACCATATCCTAGAGATACGCCAAAACGCTGAGTATTACCAACTGCAATATCAGCATCAAATTCTCCAGGGGGTGTGAGTAAAGTTAAACTCAGTAAGTCAGCAGCAACAGTAACTAAACCTCCTACTTCGTGAACTTTAGCAACAAATTCACGATAGTCATAAATTGCACCATCAGTAGCAGGATATTGGAGGAGTGCCCCAAATATTGGTTTGTCAAATTTGAAAGTTCTGAAGTCACCGACGATAACTTCTATCCCTAAAGGTTGCGCCCTAGTTTGCACAACTTCAATATTCTGAGGATGGCAGTTAGAGTCAACAAAAAAAGCTTCCGCCTTATTTTTACATAAACCATAACTCATGCTCATTGCTTCTGCTGCTGCCGTCGCTTCATCAAGTAGAGAAGCATTTGCTATTTCTAAACCAGTTAAGTCTGTAATCATAGTTTGGAAATTTAGCAATGCTTCCATTCTCCCTTGAGCTATTTCTGCTTGGTAAGGAGTATAAGCGGTATACCAACCAGGATTTTCTAGGATATTACGGAGAATAACTGGTGGGGTAATACAGTCGTGATAACCCATACCAATAAAGGAACGAAATACCTGATTTTTAGAGATTATTTCTTGAATTTTGCCAAGAGCAGCACTTTCACTCAGAGGTTTTGGTAAATTTAGGGGTTTTTCATATCGAATTTGTTGCGGAACTGTTTTGTCAATTAGGTCTTCTAGAGAAGAAATACCTAATACTTTCAACATCTGTTGAATTTTATCTGAGGTAGGGCCAATATGTCTTTGGGAAAAATCGGTTGACTTTTGGCCCTGCTTACCTATTTGTTCTTGATGACTTGACTTTGGTTGCGATTGATGTACTGCTACCACTTTTATATTCCTTAGAATCTACTTCTCATTAAGTTTTAACAAAAATTCATAACTTAATGCTAGTTGCAGAATCAAGTCATTAGAGTTTCAAGTCATTAGAGTTTATTTTTTCAACACGGAAAATAATACTCGGCATTCATTCCAACACCAAGGTATTAATGGTGTAGATATTCTGCCGAGATTGGGATAAAATTAACAAATTATCATTTACCGAAATAATTAATAATTAAACAATTAAATAATTAGATAATTAACGCCTTGAAGCCTCCCCTTTTAAGGGGAAAAAAATAAATCTTTTCCCCCTTTGTGTCAATCCTCTCCCTTTTAGGGAGAGGTAATTATCAATTATCAATTATCAATTATCCATTAATGAATTATTCTTCTCCTTCTACCATCTCGCGATATTGATCAGCAGAAAAAATATCATCTCCCTCCAGTTCATCAGGGTCTTTAACACGCACCTTGAGGAGCCAACCTTCTATGTATGGGTCTTCTTCTGATAACCGCTCTGGATTTTCTAATATTTCCTCATTCCGCTCTATAACTGTACCAGTAACAGGAGCTTTCAAGTCTTCAACTGCTTTTACAGACTCAATACTGCCACAAGACCCTTCTTTTTCTATTTGATCTCCCTCCTCTGGCAGTTCTAGAAATACAATATCTCCTAACTGTTCAATTGCAAAGGCACTAACACCAATAGTAGCAATTTCGCCATCCATTCTTACATACTCATGGGTATCAAGATACTTAAGGTCGTCTGGAAATTCTAATGTCATTTAGTTCCTCACTAAAAATAGTAGAAATTATGTCAGTCCAATCTTAACTAGACTTGTACTAAAAATTATTCCGTAAATAATAATATCCGTAAATAATAAGATCAGGATCGGGTAAACACTAAGTTCTTATGGACAAAAAAAATATTATCAGACTACTGGTAGGAAAATTTTCTATTCTGAGATTAATAAGATCTACAATAATTATTTATATCCTGATTGGTTTTTGGGCTTTCTTTTTCTCAGATAGATTAATTTTTTTACCTCGTCCATCTAGCTATCAACAAAATCAGGATTTTGTCAAGCTTGAATCTAGCGATCGAGTCCAAATTACAGGACTTTATTTACCATTACCCAAGGCAAAGTATACAATTCTCTATAGTCATGGTAATGCGGAAGATTTAGGGGATATTTTGCCCAGGTTACGAGATTTGCGAGATATTGGCTTTAGTATATTTGCCTATGATTATCAGGGTTATGGCACAAGTCAGGGAAAACCTTCAGTCAAGGGTGCTTACCAAGATATTAATGTTGCTTATGAATATTTGACCCAAAAATTAGGCATACCTCCAAATCAAATTATTGTTTATGGACGTTCAGTCGGGGGCGGGCCTTCTGTAGATTTAGCTGCTCGGCAACCTGTGGCAGGTTTAGTAATTGAAAGTTCTTTTACCACAGCTTTTCGGGTACTAACACGGATTCCTATTTATCCCTTTGATAAGTTTCCCAGTATTGACAAAATTAAAGATATTAACTGCCCAGTTTTGGTAATGCACGGAAATGCTGACCTAGTAATTCCTTTTTCCCATGGACAGCAACTTTTTGCTACAGCTAATCAACCCAAGCTTTCTTTATGGGTTAATGGAGCTGGTCATAATAATTTATTAGAAGTAGCAGGTGAGGAATATGTCAAGATTATGGTTGAGTTTGCTAGGCTAGTTCAACAAAATCAAAGGCATGAATCAAGTCTTATTGAATAAGATTATTTTTAGATAATTAACAGTAGGAGTTTCGTCTCCAAACCCTTAAACTCTTGTCATCTAAATATGCTGATTTGTAATTATTTCTATTGTTGATTTTTACAAAAATTATCAATATTTTACAGCAGTTTTCGAGTCTTGGAGGTACAAAGTTTTATTGCTCTAGGGAACAGGGAACAGGGAACAGGGAACAGGAAATACAAGAATAGTTTTATAACTGTACCTCACTATCTTCAAAAGTGCTGTAAATGTCAATAATCTAATTTTATTCCCTGCTCTACCAAAGAAAATATAGGCTAGTTATCTCTATTGGCTATATATTTTTATTTTCCTTTACCTAAAAATCAAGGTAGAAATTTTCTCCATGAATGGAGAAAAAAAGTGCGAGGAGATTTCCTTATATTCAATCTAATACTTTGAGCAATTATTAATTATCAATTAATAATTATTAATTATCCATTATTAATTATTAATTATTAATTGTGCTTTTGCCTTTTGCCACATTTGTTCAAACTCTGCCAAAGTATACTCAGAAATAGGGCGATCGCACATTGCCTCTACTAAAGCAAACCGTTTTAAAAACCGATAATTTGTTCCTTGTAATGCTTGCTCTGGGTTCAAATCATACCACCTTGCCAACTGTACTAAAACAAACAAAATATCTCCCATTTCTGCTTGTTGATGTTCTTTATCTTCTAACTTTAAAGCTTCTTCAAATTCTCCTACTTCTTCGTGAAACTTTTCCCAAACTCCTTCAATATTTTCCCATTCAAAACCAACAGCAGCAGCTTTTTTAGAAATCTTCATTGCTGCCAGAAGAGGAGGTAATTGTCGAGCATATCTACTTAGTTTTTTACTAAGTAAATCATTCGTTTCTCCTATTTCTGCTGCCTTAATTTCTTCCCAATTTTGCTTAACTTCTTCAGTGCTATTTACCTGAACATTTCCAAATACATGAGGATGTCTTCTGACCATCTTTTGACTAATATTTTCCGCAACTTCAGCTAAAGTAAAATCATTTGCTTCACTAGCTATTTGTGCCTGTAAAACCACCTGTAATAATAAATCTCCTAATTCATCAACTATCGCTTTTTTATTGCCACTTTTAATTGCATCTACCGCTTCATAAGCTTCTTCAATAATATAAGGAGTTAATGTTTCTGGAGTTTGAGCTAAATCCCAGGGACAACCTCCATCAGGAGAACGTAATTTACTTACTATTTCTATTAATTCTTGCAATGCAGATAATGTAGAATTCATATTAAATAAAGAAATGTTTAAATGTTAATTTATAGGGCTACGCTCTAGGGAATAGGGAAAAGTATACTGTTGTCTTGCTGCGCAATATGTTTTGCTTTGCTTTTCATATCGCCTAGCAAAACGGCAGTTGCCGACATTAATGCGTATTATGACTTAGGAAAACACAAAAGTTTCCGGAGGAAGACCCCTTGAAAAGTCTGCTGTTGCATATTCCTAAGAATTTAGCAAAACTTTTAGTATTTAGTGTCCTAGTGCAGGATGGCGGAAATATGTTACCAATGATAAAATGCTCAAATGCTTACTTACCAATCAAAACTTCTGACTTCTGTAGTAATTTATGAATTACCCCTACAGACTTCTGACTTGCCCATAGCGGTACTAGCTTCCTTTTAGTTTCTGAGAAACAGATAAAGGCCATAAACAGCGGATTTTGCATAAGAAAAACAAATAAATTTATAAATAATACTAAGTAATTGTTATAACCACTGATTATCCTTTTGGGATTATGCTAGAAAGGTGAAAGCTAATTAGCTAATCATATTATTAAAGATTAAGACATTAATACTTAACGAATCTGGTATAGCCAAAAAGTAAAATTATTGTTGATCTATTATTGATTATTTCTTGTGTTTTGTTACAGATAACGTTAAAATTATATCTATTCTCATCAAGCTGCAAACTGCTGTATATTCCAGATATAAAAGAAAATTATCAAGATTTTCAGCCATGTATCTTTTGAGACATAAAGTCCTAGGAGTTTCCTTAATATGTTTGCTTTGTATGAGTCATACTCAGATTCATCTACAATGCCTAATTTAGAGGTTAAAAGTCAAATTCTATCTTTGGAGTCAACGATAAACGAACTACCACTACAAGACTTTCTGATTGAATCTAGTTACCTTGGTAAAGATATTGCTCCGGTGTTTGAGGCAAATCCTTTACTACCAGGTGTAATTTTGACAGATCAGGAAGGTAAATTTATTGGTATGATTTCCCGACGCTTATTTTTTGAAAGAATGGGAAGTCGCTATGGTATAGAAATGTTTTATAAACGACCCATAGAAGCTTTATATCGTTTCTCTAAAATAGATGTCTCTATTCTCCCAGGTAATACTCTCATAGTCGAGGCAGCGCAAAAATCTTTACAAAGACGGCCTGAATTACTTTATGATCCAATTGTTGTAGAAGTAGAATCTAATATTTACAGACTTTTAGATGTACATCAATTATTAGTAGCTCAATCAAAAATTCACGAACTTACAAGTAATCTACTGCAAAAACAAACTCAGGCTAAAGCTATTCAAACCGAGAAAATGGCTAGCTTAGGCAGAATGGTTGCCGAGGTTGCCCACGAAATTAGAAATCCTGTTAATTGTATTTGGAATAATTTAATATTTCTCTGTTCTTATCTAGAAGAAATTACTAAACTTTTATCTGCTTATGATGAAATATCAGAGCCATATCCAATTATTAAAAATATTAAGGAACAAATAGAATATGATTCTTTACAGGAAGAATTAGCGGAAACAACTCAAGGTATTAGATTTGGTTCAGAACAATTGCTGAAGATTGTGAATAGTCTTCGTAATTTTTCTCACATGGATGAATCTCAAAAGAGACCTGCTGATATTCACGAATGTATAGATAGTAGTCTGTTAATTTTAAATAATCGGCTCAAGCACAGAATTGAAGTTATCAAAAATTATTGTCCGAAATTACCTATGGTTAGTTGCTATTCTGGTCAACTTAGCCAGGTATTTATGAATCTAATTAGTAACAGTATTGATGCCCTAAATGAAAAATCAGCAGAATTAGAATTCTCTAGTTGGCAACCGGAAATTAAGATTACTACGGGAGTAATACAAGGAAAAAATCATAATTGGGTGAGTATTAAAATCGGAGATAATGGGTTAGGAATTCCCTTAAAGATACAAGATAAAATTTTTGAGAACTTTTTTACAACTAAACCTGTGGGTAAAGGAACAGGCATGGGTTTGGCTATTAGTAACCAAATTATTAATGAAAAACATGGTGGAAAAATGAAACTAAATTCTTTACCAGGGAAGGGTACTGAATTTGAAATTATTTTACCAATATTTTAATTAATTGAATATAGGATATTTATTCTCAGCTTAAAACTATAAAAAGATAATCTTAAGTAAAGTATACGACAAATTATAAGATTTTGAGGCTAGTATATAGCAATCTTAAAAAGGTCGCGGGTAATCAAAAATTAGATAAAAACCTTGAAACTCCAGCCTGTTCCCTGTTCCCTGTTCCCTAAAAGCGGTAAGGTTTTTATACACATAGGACTTACGCAAAGAAACCCGCTTTCTAGGATAAATCGTTTTTTTGAGCAATAGAAGTCTAGGAGAAACCAGGTTTCTGGGTTCTCATGGCTTTAGTCCTAACACAAATCAAATAAGACTGCTATATAATACTAGATACTTTAAACTTAACTTCTTAATCATAATATACTTTATTACTGTGCAAAATCGAAATTTATTAGTTTGTTTATTAATTACCCTAGGTCTTTGGGGTAGTAATATTAAACCTATACTGGGACAGGCATTAGTTCCTCATATATTACAACTAGACTCAGCTCAACTAGAACAGACGGGTTTAAGTTTAGCTGAAGAAGCGTTACAATTAGCAAGATTTCAACAGTTTGAGTTGGCTTTATCTAGAGCCGAACTGGCGACTGAATTAGCTCCAAATAATCAAAGAACTTGGGCATTATTAGGCAGTCTTTATATTCAAGCTGAAGAGTTAGAAGAAGGTATTGCTGCCTTGCAACAAGCTCAAGAACTAAACCCAAGAAATGCAGAAATTCGATTTGTTCTTGGTAGAGCTTATTTTCAAACATCTGATTATAAAAATGCTATCGAACAATTAAGAAAAGGTTTGAAATTTAAACCTGAGAACCCCGGAGCTTTATTTGATTTGGGTAATGCTTATTATAAACATGGTAAATTGAAAAGAGCGATCGCACAATATGAACAAGCTTATGAGTTAGAAAAAAATCTATGGCCTGCAATTAATAATATTGGTTTAGTTCAATATGAGAGGGGAAAAGTAGATGATGCGATCGCACAATGGCGCGAAGCTGTTTCTATTGATAGTAAAGCAGCAGAACCACTTCTAGCCCTAGCAGTAGCTCTCTATACTCAAGGCGATAAACAACAAGGTTTGGCTATGGGAGAAGAAGCACTACGATTAGATAGCAATTATGCAGACATTGATTATCTCGAAAAACATCTGTGGGGGGAACGGTTAATTGAAGATGCGAAAAGATTACTGGCAACTCCCCGTATTCAAGAAACTCTGGCTCAAATAGAAGATTTACCATCGTCTCCCTAGTACCACTATGCGGAAGTCAAAATTCAAAATTCAAGCATTATTGATTAGTAAGGCTTTTAGGATTTTGTCACTGGTAACATATTTCCGCCATCCTGCACTAGGTTTCTCCTTGATGTAGGTAATGAGTTAATCTTCTGGCTCAAGTTTTCCAATTAAATCAAATTCAATCAAATTTTGGTGCATCAGTAAAGTGTGATATTAGAATCCGGGTAATTAGTTATCGTACCGCCCTCGGAGTAAGTAGTCAGGAGTTATATCATGTCCGGATAATCAGTGATAAAAAAAGTTTTTGTTTGTAGTATAGCTCTCAGCCCTATCGATAACTTAGGGCTAGAGCAATTCTACGAGCTTAATTATAACTATTCAACCGGACATAATATTAGGAGAAAGAAAATATTTGAACTATTGAATTTTTAAATTCGTATTTAATACAATATCTCTTAGTTGAGAAAGTAATTTTGCAATTATTGTATAACCGGATTTTCTATGAGATAATCTAAGATTAAAATTGTTCAGAGATGCGGATTTTTCAACACTTAAAATCTAGGTAAAAATTGATTATATTTATTATTTTAGAGACTGATTTAATCGAAAGTGTTTTTTTCAGCATTACTTTAGTAAAACTTAAGGACTGACAGTACATACAGTACCAAAGAAATACTCAAATTATCTTGAATTTCCTCCTTTCTTTTCTCCTGACTCCTGACTCCTGACTCCTCACAACAGTTATTTATAAGTATTCAACCGAACATGATATTAGAGGAAATATAAGCAATTGTGGAAAGATTAATATCAGCACTAGGATTAATAGTTTTTGTGGGTTTAGCGACTCTTTTATCTGCTAAAAGAGATAAAATTCAGTGGCAACCTGTTTTCTGGGGAATAGGTTTACAACTATTATTTGCACTGCTAATTTTAAAGACTAAAACAGGTTTAGTAGTGTTTAAATTTCTTGCCGATGTAGTTAGTCAGTTACTCAAATTTTCAGATGCAGGGGCAAAATTTGTCTTTGGAGAAAGCTATCTCGACCACTTTTTTGCCTTCCAAATACTACCAACAATTATCTTTTTCTCTTCATTAATTACTATCTTGTATCACTATGGAATTTTGCAACAAGTAGTCAAAGCTTTTGCATGGATAATGCTGAAAACGATGAAAACTTCCGGCGCAGAATCTCTCGCTTGTTCCGCTAATATTTTTGTGGGTTCAACAGAAGCACCGTTGCTCATTAAACCTTATGTAGAAACTATGACTCTTTCAGAATTACACGCAGTGATGACGGGTGGTTTTGCGACAGTTGCGGGAGGAGTATTGGCAGCTTATATTTCTTTTGGAGTTCCTGCAGAACATTTGATAGCAGCATCGGTAATGTCAGCACCCGCAGCATTGGCAATATCAAAAGTCTTGTTTCCAGAAACAGAAGAATCTGCGACTGCGGGAACAGTAAAGGTAGAAGTCAAGCAAATTTATGCCAATGTTATTGATGCAGCAGTAGTAGGTGCTAAAGAAGGAGTAAAATTAGCAGTCAATGTAGGAGCAATGTTGATTGCTTTTATTGGGTTGATAGCAATGGTAAATGCACTATTGGGATGGATAGGTGCTGGTGTGGGGTTGCCTCAGTTATCTTTGGAGTGGATTTTTTCCTTATTATTTGCTCCCGTTGCTTGGTTGATGGGAGTACCTTGGGCAGACTGTGCTGAAGTGGGGGTTTTGTTGGGAAAGAAAACGATTTTGAATGAATTTATTGCTTATTTGGATTTAAAGACACTGATTGAAAATGCTCAAAAAGGCGAAACAGTCAATGTTATTTCCGAGCGATCGCAAATTATTGCTACTTATGCTTTATGTGGATTTTCTCATATTGGTTCCATTGCCATACAGATAGGTGGCATTAGTGCTATTGCACCATCACGACAGCAGGATCTAGCAAAATTGGGAGTTAGGGCAATGATTGGTGGATCTATTGCTTGTTTTATGACTGCTTGTATCGCAGGAATATTGTTGTAGAGGTTTACAGAAAACCTCAATTATCAGTAATATAGAATCCGGATAATTACTACACCTAAGTCATTGCGACTGGAACGGAGTGGAAGGTTTGCGGAGCATTCCGGAATGGATAGCAATCTCCGCACACCCATGAGATTGCTTCCTATCGTCGCAATGAGGACTGTTCAACCAGATTCTATATAATCAGGAATCGCTCACTTTCAGGAGATTGATGTTTGATTCATCTATTGTACAATAGTTAGAGCCGTTTCCGCGCGTTATGAAACAAATGCGGAACCTAGTCGCAGCTATATATAACAGTTTTCAGCTTGGTGAGGTACATTGAACGATCCCCCTAAATCCCCCTTTATAAGGGGGACTGCCAGTTCCCCTCTTGAGAAGGGGGGTTAGGGGGGATCTCCAGAACTGTACCTCACTAGATTTGGAAATGCTATACTTTCATGGAACAAAGTCTTTGAAAAACTGTTAATATGTTGTCAGTAATTAATAAAATAAGGGGCTATATCCCGTGTCCTACAGTGAATTTAAAACCATAGCTGAGGTAAGCGATCGCTTTGATTTGAGGGTGGACGAGTCAAAAAATTTATTTGCTGACATTCCTCCTATAGAAGTCAGCGAATTTTTGCAACAAATCTTAGAACGAAATATTCCCCTCGCCAATGCTATCAATACAGAAAAAGCCCGTTCTGAACTTTTAATTGCCCCTACCCTATTAGAAATTCGCCAGATGTATAAAAATGAGGTGGGTTTTTTTTCTGGTTCAGAATTCAATATCGATTCTGAGTTAGGATTAAACGGTTATTGTGACTTTATTTTAACAGCTTCAAGAGAAATTTATGAAATACACAAACCAGTATTGACATTAGTTGAAGCCAAGAATGAAAATATTAAAGGAGGTTTAGCCCAGTGTATGGCTGAAATGATTGCTGCTCAAAGATTTAACTTGAGAGAAAATATGAATTTGCCGATTTATGGAGCCGTAACAACAGGGACTATCTGGCAGTTTCTGATCTTAGAAGGGGATCTCCTCTGTATCGATCTGCGTGAATACTATATCAGAGATACCGACAAACTTTTGGCTATTTTGTCTCATCCATTTGAGAAATATCTTGGCTCCCGCGTCGTCGGGTAATCACAACGTCGGGAATATGTCAATTTTTAAACAAATAGGAGTTAAGAGTCAGGAGAAAAAAAGGATTTGAACTATTGAATTTATTAAACTCGTATTCAATAAAATATCTGTATTAAGAGGAACTTCGACTGCTTAATTCTATGAATCCTACTTCCTTAATCTCTTACTATCTAGTGGATTTATTTTTGATTCTGAAATATCTATTTTTTTGTCAATCCTCTTGCTAATTTCTTTTTTTGTACCTATTTTTCTACTAACCAATAAATAAGTTTTCATTTCCCCTTTACCTTTAACGGATATAAC
>JBFRWR010000441.1:0-4609 GCA_051439685.1 Trichodesmium sp. | reverse complement strand
ATAATATAAATGATTGGCGGAGAAACTATTAAAACTATGGACATGGAAGCCCTGAGAGAACGTGCGGGGCTAACCCGTGCAGAGGTGGCAGAACGACTGGGAATTAGCGAAACTAGCGTTCGGAACTGGGAAACTGGGCGTACAGAACCAACAATGACTCCCCAAAAGTACCTAGAAATTCTGGAGATTTTAAAATGTACTCCAGAAGAGTTAGCTGTGGCCAGTGATAAATCTATTAGCCAGCGCCACAAGCGCAAACCAGGTAGACCTAGAAAAGTTATAGAAAATAATCATGGTATAAATAATGTAGAAAGTGTAAATTCAACAAATGGTCTCTAAAAGACCAGAAAATCGGCGACCAAACTTGGCTCAAAAATATCAAACCTAATCCTAATATTGAGTTTAGTTAAAGTGCAGGAGTGAAAATTTTGAAGAAACTGGGTATATTTAATAACAAACCAGCGGACGAGCCGAAATTGCCAGTAGATGACATTCCTGAAGCCGTAAGAGATGAATACAAAGGTGCAAAACAGGACCCTATTAAGCCTCAGAAACAGTGGCAAGTTTGGCAATTATTGGGAATAGGAGCGATCGCTTTAATCATTAGTATTATCTTGCACTTCCAATTAAACCCAACTCCAGACAAGTCTTTTGTTGCTCAAATGAAACAAAATATTGGCACAAAAGTCAAAGTAGTTGAACCATCGCCGACTCCTGTGGAGACACCTTTATTTTCTCCCACCCCTTCTATTGAGCAGAAAGAAAATATACTGGGACATCTGCCCTATAAAGAAGCATCTTGGGCAGAATTGAAACCTGTTTTTAGCAACTCAAATATTCAACTTCGTTCAAATGCAGCAGAAAAGTTTAAAGCTATGGCAAATGCAGCTTGGGGTGCAAGGATTAATTTAGTTCCTCTGTCGGGGTTTAGAACTTTGGCGGATCAAGAGTATTTATTTTTTGAAGTGAAAGCAGAGCGAGGACAGGTGACATCCCAAAGAGCTGAAGTGAGCGCTCCTCCTGGTTATAGTGAACATCACACAGGTTACGCTATTGATATTGGAGATGCTACTGCACCAGAAAGTCACCTGAAAGTGAGTTTTGAGAATACTAGAGCTTTTCAATGGTTGGCAGAAAATGCTGATAATTATGGTTTTGAGTTATCATTTCCTAGAGATAATCCTCAAGGTATTAGTTATGAACCTTGGCATTGGCGGTTTGTAGGTGATGATCATAGTTCAGAAACTTTTGAGCAAGCGAGGTCTCTTCAGGAAGAAGACCTATAACTATTCCCTTATTCCCTATTCCCTAATTATGAAACAAACTTCCCTAAATATTATTGCGATTGGTATTTTTCTGCTTACCATGTCTACTTTATTAGGACCGATATTTAATGTATCTCCACTAATACCAGCGATCGCGACTTTTTCTATTTTGGTACTAGCAACTATAGATACTCTCGGATGGCAAGGTCAGGGAAGTATGATTTTAATCGACTTAGTAGAAGGTACATCTTCAGAAAGACGCGATCGGATTATTTCTCACGAAGCCGGACATTTTTTGGTAGCTTATTTATTAGAAATTCCTGTGAGTGGATATGCTCTGAGTGCATGGGAAGCATTTCGTCAAGGTCAGTCAGCTCAGGGAGGTGTAAGATTTGACGACCAAAAATTAGCTCTTGAGTTACAGAAAGGGGTAATTTCTGACAAACTACTAGATCGATATTTTACTGTGTGGATGGCAGGTATTGCTGCGGAAGATTTAGTTTATGGAAATTCGGAAGGTGGGGGAGAAGACCGAGGCAAGATTTCTGCTATTTTGAGAGAATTAAAACGCCCTGGTGAATCTAAACTTAAGCAAAGTTGGGCGTCGTTACAAGCTCGGACTTTGCTAGAAAATAATCAGTCTGCTTATCAAGCGTTAGTCAAAGCAATGAAGGAAAGAGCGCCTGTGTCTGATTGTTGTCAAGCTATTCAGCAGCATCTTTCTGTTAATTAGGGTTTGCGCATGGAAAGTCTTTTTGTTGAGGTAGGGGTAATTTCCTATAGCAGTTTTCAAATGGATAGACCACAGTCAATCTCCACCGGGGGACATGATCGAATATTTGTTGATGTTGCAAGTTGAGGAGCGAGAACTTTGAATACTAGCCTTGGACTCCTAACTCCTAACTCCTGACTCCTACAGCAGTTTTGTGGTTTACTCAACTGAAAAGCGGTGTAAAGAGTTTTTCTTGAACCAGAACAAAGTAGGGACTTTCCACAGAAAGTCCCTACAACATTAGAAATCATCGCCCAATAATGCAAGGCTAAATTTAACCATCGGCTTCATTATAGGGGTCAAAATAGTCATAACCAAAGAAACTGGGAATGTAGTCGAACTCACTACCTAAACCACTTTCACCTGCTGCCAATCCATAACTCCAGTAATAGGGTTCGTAGTTGACACCAGTGTAGTTACTATCATTGTAGGAATAAACGTAAACATCCCCAATATCATTTTTATTACCTACATTACTCTCAACATCCGATATCTTGTAGAAACCACTACCCCTGTATAATAAATCACCTAAAGAATGTGTTCCTGGTTTTTCGTAAAAGAAACCATTATATGAATCACCTACATTATAAGAGTAGGTAAAGTAGTATTTATCAGAGGTCGAATCACCTGGTTTAATAGTAAAGAAGTTGTCACTGTAGTCGTAAACCTCATCCTCAAGTACACTCTGAATCGCAATTTGATAATCGCTACCACTAGCTAAGTTTGTCGGTACTGTCCAGTTGTAGATACCATCACTATCAGTTGAGTTAGCTATCATGCTATCAAACTGATTATTCTTGTACAAGTAGAGCTTAACATTCTCACTAATGTTGTCATTCCAAGTGATGTTATAGCTTTTTCCTGATTCTAGGGTGTTACCTCCGTTGGGCGAGTAAACCGTAATAAAATCACTTGCCTTAATAGTGAAGAAGTTGTCACTGTAATCGTAAATTTCTCCATTAGCTACACTCTGAATCACAATTTGATAATCGCTACCACTAGCTAGGTTTGTGGGTATTATCCAGTTGTAGCTACCATCACTAGCAGTTGATTCAGTTATCATTTGATCGTACTCAGTATCTTTGTACAAGTATATCTTAACATTCTCGCTGATGTTGTCATTCCATGTTATGTTGTAGCTTTGTCCTGATTCTAGAGTGTTACCTCCATTAGGCGATTTGAACGTAATGAAATCGCTTGCTTTGATAGTAAAGAAGTTGTCACTGTAGTCGTAAACCTCATCCTCAAGTACACTCTGGATCGCAATTTGATAATCGCTACCACTAGCTAAGTTTGTCGGTATTTTCCAGTCGTAGCTACCATCACTAGGAGTTGAGTTAGTTATCATGCGATCAAACTCGTTATTCTTGTACAAGTAGAGCTTAACATTCTCACTGATGTTGTCATTCCATGTTATGTTGTAGTTTTGTCCTGATTTTAGGGTATTGCCACCATTGGGGGATTTAACAGTGATCGAGTCATCTGATTTTACCAGCTCAGTTGTCAAAGCTTTAATTGAAAAATTTGCTGTACTATCCCAAGTAGTCAAATCTGTCCAAGTTTTGCCGTCGTTGCTGTAATAACTCTCACCCTTTCTGGCAGTGCTATCTGGTGAATTATAACTTTCTTTGTCAATTGCTTGCGGATAGTTTCCACCATTTTCTATTTGAAGGTAGATGTAGAAGTCGTCTCCCTTTGTCAAATTAACCAAGCTGTTTAGGTCAACTGTATGATAACCAGCGTATGTCTTGTTACCGCTAGTTTCTGCCAGAAGGTTAGAAGGTTTACCATTGGAAAAATCATCATAGACTTTGATATTGTAGTTGGCACGATCAGCTTGAGTGTAAAAGCCAATTGCACTTAAGGCTTCGTTTTCTTCAGCAGTAAAGGCGTTGAGAGCATAAGGAGCGCTGAATGTGCTTACTTGACCAAAGTCGTCGTGTTTGTAGATATTGTTAAAATTGCTGGCAGGAGTAGTATCATTGAAAGATATCCCTATATTGGCTCCCTCTACATCTTGGTAAGATATCCAAAAATAGCCATCGTCAGCCCAATCTGCTCCCCAACTATTCTTACAAAGCCACGCGCCCTCTTCCGTCGCTCCAGGTATCGCCTTGTCATCATCCCAACCTACAATTGTTACTGCATGAGCGCCGTCTGATTTGCCACCAGAGTAGTAATAGGTTGTCTTATCTTTGGAGAAGTCGCTCCAGTTAATCTGCATAGTTGTGTATAGCGCACCGTAGTCGATTAAACCTTGCTTCATCTCTGTATCTGTGTTAAAAATCAGCATACTACCTACATAGTATTCTGGGTTTCCCTTTTTCCCCGGGTGGTCTTTATAATCTTTGTAAGGATCATCCGCTTCGTTAACCGGACCATCACCGCGACTTAAATAAGCCATGCTCATAAGATGATGACCGCCTTCTCCTGGCTGTTTTTCGCTACCACCTGCCGGTATTCTCCACTCAAATCCATTATGGTTTTTCAGGTGGTTTTCAGAAAGATCTACTTTAGTTCCACTTTCCTTAAAGATAGAACTTTCTAAAGAGGCATAGGTGGCAAACGCCCA
>JBFRWR010000440.1:0-2651 GCA_051439685.1 Trichodesmium sp. | reverse complement strand
GCAGATTCAGGTCCAACACGATAACGACTACCATCAAAAAATAAAATTGAACCTCCACCAGCAGCAACAGTATGTATCGACATCATCGGAGTTTGTAGCCTTACCCCAGCAATTTCTGTTTCAAATTCTCGTTCATATTCTATTGTTTGATTTGCAGCTCCAGCATAATGAGCAACATCGGTAGAAGTACCACCCATATCAAAGCTAATGATTTTATAAAAACCTGCCATTTTACTTGTTTGAACTGCTCCAACAATTCCTCCAGCAGGACCAGATAAAATACTATCTTTTCCTTGGAATTTTTCAGCATCTGTCAAACCGCCGTTTGACTGCATAAACATTAATTTAACTGACTGTATTTCTGAAATATTGGCACTATTTAAAAGATCTTTTTCCGAAGTTAAAGTTAAATCTGTTTGAGTCTCTATTTCTTCTCTTTCAAAAGTAGTTTCAGGGAGATTTTTCTGGGAAAATATTTCTTCTGTTTCTGACTTGTTCCAGGATTCTAAATAACTACTAACTTGATTAACATATCGTCGTAAAATAGGTGATAAATAAGCATCAACTACAGTAGTATCTCCCCGACCAACTAATTTCATTAAAGGACTAACTTCATGGGAAACAGATATTTGAGTAAATCCGATTTCTTGGGCAATTTCTTTAATTTTTTGTTCGTGTTTTGGATAGCGATAACCGTGCATTAATACAATAGCACAACTTCTAATTCCTTCATTATATGCTGTTTCCAATTGAGGGATTAATTCTGTTGTTTGAAGTGGAATTATTTCTTCTCCTTTAGCTGTATAACGTTCTGCAACTTCGATGACTTTTTCATACAACATTTCCGGTAAAATAATTTGTCTGGCAAAAATATTTGGTCGGTTTTGATAACCGATTCTTAGAGCATCTTTAAAACCCTTTGTAATAACTAAAACTGTGCGATCGCCTTTCCTTTCTAATAAAGCATTTGTCGCTACAGTAGTACCCATTTTAATAACTTCTATCTGTTCTAAAGGAATGGGTTGATTTTGAGAAATTCCTAATATTTCTCTAATTCCTTGAACTGGTGCATCTGGGTAGTGTTCTGGATTTTCTGATAGTAGTTTATGAATGATAATTTCACCATCGGGAGATTTAGCAACTATGTCAGTAAATGTGCCTCCTCGGTCTATCCAAAATTGCCACTTTTTGTTGGAAATTGATGTATTATTTTTAGTCATATTTAACTTTTGATGTAATTTTAATATCTATATTTATATAACCCATTTGGAATATGAGCAAAAGTGAGGATTAGGAGACAGAAGACAGGAGACAGGAGACAGGAGGCGCGGAGTTAGGAGTCAGGAGTGAGAATTTCCACAAATATAATAGGGAAAAAAGTATAAAAATAGCCCTTTGCTTCATCATTTCCCCATTTCCCCATTTCCCCATTTCCCCATCTCTCCAGCTAATTTTATAGAGCCACTCAGGGGTTCTATATATCAAGTAACATGAATTAACCACAATGTAGGGACGTTGCATGCAACGTCCCTACGAGGTTGGAGAAAGATTGTTTATTAAAGTTATTTAATGAGACATGATATAAACACACAAAAGTGAAAAATTTGAACGACAATTATTCTCTCCTACTTGCTGTGTCAGCGACTTTTTCCTGACTACTAAACCTCAAACCTATAACTTTTTCGCTAAATAGTTAGCATTTGTTTTGCCGTCTCTATACTTTGACGCAATTTTTGTTCGCAATTCACTAATTGAGCAAGTTCTCCATCTGTCAAATTAAGTTCTAACACTTTCTCAACTCCCTGATTCCCTAATACACAGGGAACCCCCAAAAAAATATTCTCTAAACCATATTCTCCTCGAAGATAAGCGCTACAAGGTAAAAGTTGATTTTGATTTTTCAAGATCGACTCGATCATTACACTTGTAGATGCTGCTGGTGCATAGTAAGCGCTACCTGTTTTCATCAACTTGACAATTTCAGCTCCACCATTGCGAGTTCTTTCCACAATTCTCGCAATGCTACTCTCATCCATAATTTCTGTGATAGGTATACCATTAATCGTAGAATAACGTGGCAAAGGAATCATTAGGTCTCCATGCGTTCCTAAAACCATAGCACTAATATTAGTTACAGAAATTCCCAACTCCATCGCAATAAATGTTTTAAACCTAGCTGCATCCAAAATACCAGCCATCCCTATTACTCGGTTTCCTGGTATCCCTATAGTTTGCCAAGCTAAATAGGTCATTATATCAAGAGGGTTCGTTACTACAATAAAAATTGCATTTGGAGAATAAGCGATCGCTGCCTTTGCTACATTAACTATAATCTGGGAATTAATTTTGAGTAGGTCTTCTCTACTCATTCCTGGTAGACGAGGTTGACCTGCAGTAATAACTACAATATCTGAATCTGCTGTATCTTGATAATCGTTTGTACCGATAATTTGGCGATCGTGTGGATAAACTGCTTTGGCTGACATTAAATCTAGAGCGACACCTTGAGGCCAACCTGAAATAATATCTATTAATACTACGTCTGCAATATTCTTTTCTAACAATATTCTGGCCAAGGTACTGCCGACTTTCCCCGCCCCAATAATTGATACACGGCCAACACTAAGATCAGAAGCAGAAGTCATAAAGTT
>JBFRWR010000439.1:0-13391 GCA_051439685.1 Trichodesmium sp. | reverse complement strand
CTTGCGTCATTGCGACTGGAACGGAGTGGAAGGTTTCACTTTCCTACGGAATGCTAAAGCAAACGTGACATGTTTGCGGAGCATTCTGGAACAGAAATGCGCAGCATTCCGTAAGGAAAGCAATCTCCGCGCACCCCTGAGATTGTTTCCTATCATCGTAATGACGACTGTTCAACCGGATTCTATAGAACTTCTAACTTCTAACTTCTGACTTGTGACTTCTGACTTCGTTAATCCCTATTCCCGATTCCCTAATTATGACTAAAATTATTTTGCTTGATGCTGTAGGTACTTTGTTTGGTGTGCGTGGTAGTGTAGGTGAAATTTATCAACAGTTTGCTATTGAGTGGGGAATAGATGTGAGCAATACTGATGTAAATCAGGCTTTTTTTCAAAGTTTTAAAGCTGCCCCACCAATGGCATTCCCTGGAGTAGAACCTGCAAAAATACCAGACTTAGAGTTTGAGTGGTGGTGTGATATCGCTGCTGCAACTTATCAAAAAGTAGGAGCATTTAACCAGTTTTCTGACTTTAGAAAATTTTTTGGAGAACTGTATGATTATTTTGCGACTGCTCAACCTTGGTTTGTTTATCCTGATGTCAAACCTGCTTTAACTCAGTGGCGTGAAAAAGGAATTAAGTTGGCAGTTTTGTCAAATTTTGATTCGCGACTTTATCCAGTTTTAGCAGCGTTGAAGTTAACTGATTTTTTTGCGGATATAACTATTTCAACAGAGGTAGGAGCTGCCAAACCAGATCAGAAAATTTTTGCTGCTGCTTTACAAAAATGTGATTGTTCTGTAGAAGAAGTTGTACATATTGGTGATAGTTTAACTGCTGATTATGAAGGTGCAATTAATGTCGGAATCAAGGCATTTTGGCTAAATAGGAATACAGTTTCACAGCCTGACGTAAATCAATTTGCTACACTTTTAGATTGTGTTGATTTTTACTTTTTTGTTTAGAAGTGGAACTGGTAAAGTGATTAATGCCGATATTAATGGTAGTCTTCAGATAATCAGAAAGAAATTCCCAGGAGCATTTACTGTTGAGGGAATAGTGAGCTGCGCCGTACAGCCAGTATTGGTTAATCCAATATCAAGATAAAAGCTGTCACGATTTTCTACAGTTTTTTTCGTACGGTGAGACCTTCTATTTGGATAAATTTTAAATCAGTTTTTGTTATGTTTTACTACAATTCTATAACAAAAATTAAGTTTTTATTAAAATGTCAAAAATATCTATATGATAGAGTATGGATGGTAGAATCCTCCAAAAAGTAGATGTTGACAGTATAAATCTGCTCTAAAATGAGCAGATTTTTTTTGAATAAAGTTAGTGAATTAATTATATAAATACATTTTGAAAATCTGTAATCTTGAGTTAGTTATATAGATAATGGTGCATTGTTCTAGGTAGTAATTGTAGTCATCATAATTACTAATAATACATCACTATAGCAATCCTATTTTATTCGTGGTAAAAATATTACTGCTTTTTAGGGAACAAGAAACAAGGGATAGAGAATAGTTGGAAGTTTCAACTTTTTTATTTACTTTTTAATTGATCACAAACTATGCGCGGATTGCTATATAGCCTAATTAGGGTTTGCGCTCAAAAATCTTTATGGTGAAGGTAGGGAGTAGGGGTAATTTCCTACGGAATGCTGCGCTTTCCATGCTTTCCATGAATTACCCGTACAAGACTCAAGAAAAACATGGAGTTCTATAGAAGGTATTCAGAAAAATTCTCCCTTGAGCGAACCTCCCTAACTCTTACCCAAATACTAACTTTTTGGGCAAGAGCTGCTCAAAATCTCGTATTTTTTCTGGACTTAAAAATGCTCAAACCTTTAGCTGCCAATACTTTTATATTTATTCAGCAAACCCTAATGAATTCAGGACTTACGCATAACCACAACATCTAGTAGAGGTGATTTGCCAATCACTCCTACAGGTAGTGTATGTTTTCCTCTTTTGCGTAAGTCCTGTAATTCATAAAGTTAACCAACTGGAACTAAATCAACTTCATCTGTACCATCAGTTTCACCTTGACCAGATGTAATTTGTTCGCCATTACCGCTAATTTCCACAGCTAAATTTGTACCATCCAAATTCACATTGTAGTCAGTAGCATCAGCAGTATACCCTACACTAGCAACCATTTGCCGACTATCTTCAGTGCATTGGAAAGCCAACAATTGATTTTTTTCCTTCTCGTTATCGTAAGTCCATATTACCAGATAGTCTTGCTCTTGATATTCAAAGACTTTAGGTGGGCGAGTAGGAACATAACGACCTTCAGCGCCAAAACTATTATCAAGGAAAGGTTGTACTGACTCAGGTTCCAAAGTAGCAAAAGCAATATCATCTGCCTCTAGCTCTACCTCTGCATCTTCAGTTGTTTCAGGATCGGGTTCTTCTTGACCACGATTCTGGAAATAATCTACAGCTTTCTTGACACCATAGCCTGTAGCAGCAACACCAGCAACACCAGCAGCAATTTTAGCAAGATTGCCAAAGTTCATTTTTTTCTCCTGATTATAGAATTATGAGTTAATTAGAATTTGAGAGATGTGCCACTAACTTAAATACTGAAGAATACCCAGGAAATTTTATCCCTTGTCCCAATGTGTTAGTAACTCAACCAACTCGATCGTAACAGAATTTGTTCCTTACAAACAATTTTGATTTGTCCAAAAAACTGAAAAAGGAGAGGTGTCAAATATACCTCTCCTTTAATTCCTCAGAAATGAAGTGATTAATAACTGGCTATCATAGCATACTTTTGAGTTTTTAATAACACACAAAAGTATTAGTAAGTTTCAACGTGCCAACGATGCCCTTTCTTCAAACTCTTCTGATACTCATTCCAATCAACATCAAACTTACCAGTAACGGCAGACATTCCCTCATCAATACCACCTTCCATACCTTTGAGACCGCAGATATAAGTGTGAGTATTGGGCTTTTGAATGTGTTCCCACAATTCATCAGCATTTTCTTGAATTCTGTGCTGAATATACATCTTGCCGCCGTCTTTATTCTTTTGTTCGCGACTAATAGCATAAGTTACGCGGAAGTTGTCAGGGAACTGACGTTGTAACTCTTCTAGCTCTTCCTTGTAGAGAATATTAGGAGTGTAAGCACAACCAAAGAATAGCCAAGCTAAACCTTTGAACTGATAATCAGGATTTTGTTCTCTTTCCTTAAACATCCGCCAGATGAAAGCGCGGAAAGGAGCAATTCCTGTACCTGTTGCAATCATAATAATAGTTGCATCTTCATCATCAGGCAACAACATTTCTTTACCTACAGGCCCAGTAATGGCCACATCTGCACCTTCTTCCATGCCACAGAGGTAAGAAGAACAAACTCCATATATTCTCTCACCTGTTTCTGGGTGATTATATTCTAGTTGGCGTACACAAAGAGATACTGTTTGATCGTCTAAATTATCACCGTGACGAGTAGAAGCGATAGAGTAAAGTCTTAACTTATGAGGTTTACCATTGGCATCTGTTCCTGGTGGGACAATACCAATACTTTGACCTTCTAAATATTTCAACTCACTGCCAGAAAGGTCAAATACTAGGTGACGAACAGTACCTTCACCACCTTCACGGACTAATTCAGTGCTGGAAAGACATTTCCCAATAAAAGGATTTTTGGGACGATAGGTGTTTACAGGAACATTCTTCTTATCTGATTTAGGTTGAGCTTGAGTCATGGGTTGATTTTTTTCTCCTGTGCTAATTGTTTGACCATTAGTTTGAGAATGCTCGATCAGAGTTTTAATGCTGACAATTTTGCCTCCCATCCGTGTAATTCGTCGCATTTCTTGATTCATACGACCATAAGGTACTGTAAAATAAACAGTTCCACTACGACGGATAGGGTTACTTAATTTGTCAGTCGTTTCACTCTGACGTAGACCCTCTACTTCATATACAAAAGTACGACTACCGTATTCTGTGTTGGTTTTTACACCAAATGTTGTCTGATTTTTCATTGCTTCTCCATTAGATAAATTATTTTCCCAAGAGATTGTGATAATCGTTTCAATTTAAGTCTTTTTTAAGCTCTTAGAGTTAATTGGCCAGCAGATTTTTACTCTATATATAGAAGTTTGACTACCAATAACATCTATATATTTTCTCTGATTCATTGTTTGACCAGGCACTTTGATTGAAACGAAACTATTGTAATAAAGAAAATTGATTACTCTAGTCTAGTTCCTCAGCTTTCTATAGAAATAGATTTAAGATAGTGTGGTGTATTTTTTTCTACACTTATTCCAGTTAGAGTATCAAATCCTCCTTTCTTTTCCCTTAGTTCACATATAGACTTTTCATCCACAATAATGTTACTTTTGTTGCAATTTAAGTGTTTATTAAGATGTTTATGTCTATTTAGTCAATACAAAAATATTTTTTTCGATCTTTAGTCAGATATTGGATATTGTTATTTTTGTATTAATCAATTCTAATCATTTTACATAGAAAGTGTAGTTTGGTCCTAATTAGTTATGACTTTTTTACTAATTTAAAATCGAAATTTTATAAAATTATCAGGACTTACGCATAAAGTACGAAAAACTTGGACTTGAGATTGCTATCCGTTCCGGACTGCTCCGCAAACCCTATCGGTCGCAATGACGAAAATACCTTGAGGTGCCTAAGTCCTAATTATGTTAAGTCTCAAATAAGTTGGACTTAATTCAGATTTTTGATGTGAAAAGTATTGATTGAGATTTTATAGTGCTAGGGAATAGGGAATAGGGAATAGTAGACTAATAAAGGGTTTTTCGTATAGGGAAAAGCTCCGCTTTTTATGTTGCGCAGCAAAACAAGATTTAGAAATGTCAAGAGCCTTAATGCGTAGCACTATATCAAAATAATTAGGTTGGGCAACTCCATCTTTTCCGGCGAAATATTTTTAGAGGCTTGCTCAAATCCCCGTTACAAAAATAACTTTTGACTTCTGACTGCTGAATTTTGACTTCGTTAATTATTGGCCTTTAGTGATGAATGTCTTGAATAGCAAGAAGTATTGCAAGGCATTTTCTTCTAAGCTTAGACCCATTAAAATTGCATATCCTCAAAACAGAGAAATGAGTCCCATTACCCTCTCCCCGTCTCCGTCTCTCCGGGTCTCCGCGTCAGTCAAAACTAGCAAGTTAGATGCAGATAAGCTTACTCCTTACCTCTATCATCCCGCAGCAGAAAATCTTCTTAAGCAATTTTTATTATTGTCCTTTAACCCAGAATTCTATCGGATCGGTTTCTCAAAATATTAAAACTGTTAATTTCTTTGATCCTTGTAGGGAATATCCCATTCTGATATGATATTTTACAAAAGTTAGTAAAAAAGACTTAGAGTCAATAGCTTCAAGGTCTGTCCCAGACTCTGATGGTAGAGAGTTGTTTGAGCTTTTTGTCATGCAATAAAACTCTCAATGGAAGTCCTTTAATGTGGACACCAATTTTTGTGGACTTATCTATTGATTTAGTTAACTTTGCTAGAACACCTTAACTCTTTCGTGATGGAGAGCAGGTGTCAAAAGCAAGTTTATGATTAGACCTGATAATAGATATGGTCTTGGTGGAGCATTATCAGACTTAAGATAACTCAAGAAATGCTAAAAAGTTTGTCCTGGACAAACTGAGAAGCTCAGACTCACCCAAAAACAAGTATGGGGAATGTCACTAAACTTTGTTTTGTGTTTAGAGGGAAACTATTGTGAAAAAACCAGATAGAGTAGTATTAATTGGAGTTGCCGGAGATTCTGGCTGTGGAAAATCTACTTTTTTACGTCGCATAACAGATGTATTTGGAGAAGATTTTGTTACAGTTATCTGCCTGGACGACTACCATAGTTTAGACCGTAAGCAACGTAAAGAAACAGGTATTACTGCTCTAGACCCAAGGGCCAATAATTTTGACCTGATGTACGAGCAAATTAAAGCTCTTAAGAGTGGTGAGTCTATTGATAAGCCAATTTATAACCACGAAACTGGCGAAATTGACCCACCAGAAAAAATTCACCCTAATCATATTGTGGTAATTGAGGGTCTTCATCCTTTATATGATGAGCGTGTCAGAGAACTCCTAGATTTTAGTGTCTATCTAGACATTAGTGATGAAGTGAAAATTGCTTGGAAGATCAAACGTGATATGGCAGAAAGAGGCCACCGTTACGAAGATGTCCTTGCTTCTATTAATGCTCGTCGTCCTGATTTTGATGCTTATATTGACCCACAAAAAGCTCATGCAAATGTGGTAATTCAAATTTTGCCTACTAAACTAATTCCTGATGATAAAGAACATAAGGTTTTACGGGTACGTTTAGTACAGCGTGAAGGTGTAGAAGGTTTTGAGCCTGTTTATCTATTTGATGAAGGGTCTACTATTAACTGGATTCCTTGCGGACGTAAGCTAACCTGTTCCTATCCTGGTATTAAAATGTACTATGGCCCAGATGCCTATTATGGCCATGAAGTTTCTATTTTAGAAGTAGATGGTAACTTTGATAACCTCGAAGAAATGATCTATGTCGAAGGACACCTCAGCAATACTTCCACTAAATACTATGGTGAGATGACTCATGCAATGATGAACCATCAAGATTATCCAGGTTCTAATAATGGTAGTGGATTGTTCCAAGTTTTAGTCGGTCTAAAAATGCGTGCAACTTACGAGCGTTTGACTTCTAAAACTGTTGATGGAAAAGTAGCAGCAGCAGTTTCATAAGTATTAAGGGACAAATTTTATACTTTTATAGATCAACGCGGGTGGTTAATTTTACCTCGCGTTTTTTTTATCGATTCTAGCAAACGCATCTTGCCTGTCACAGGCGTACTTCTTTGTTGGTATAGCGCTAGGCAACAGGGAACAGGGGGAATAAATTGCCGATAATATAAGACTTTGAGCTGCTTGGCCCCTCCTGCAATTTGTAAATATACCAGCGCTCATTGCTATATAGGACTATGCCAAAACGGTTAGAACATTCCTAAATCCTGGAACCTTTTAACATTATGCTATTCCCTGTCCCCTGTTCCCCATTTCCTATTCCCTAGCGCGTAGCTTTATAATTATTGCTCTGGTGATTAAATCTAAAAGCATTGACAGATAAAGCTAAGTGCCTTCTTAGGTCGGGAAAAAGCACCTAGTTTTGAGCATCAAGCAGCTCAAAAAGGAGCGGATTTTGGGCAAGATTTTGGCCAAAAAATTACTCCCCTAGACTCCCCTACTCCCCTACTCCCTTACTCGTGAAAAAAGACTTTTTCAGCAAACCCTAATTAGTGGCCTTTAATTTTTAGAAGATACAAATGACCTCAGCTTATGACTAGAAATGAAAGACAAAAGACTATTTACGCACAATAGTCTTTAAAATTTTGCCAATTGCTAGTTTTTTGAGGTGTTTTTGGCCGAAAAATGCCAATATTTCCATCTAAATATTACAAAGTATTAAGAAAATAATAAGAAAGTGAGCAAAATGCCTCAAAATACTTCCTGGAGATAGTTATATTCAGAAGGTGTTTGTCCTTCTTAATTAACTAACCTCTATTTAAGGCACCTTTTAATTCAACTCTGTGGGAATAAAGCATGAGTATTGTTACTAAATCAATCGTTAATGCAGATGCTGAGGCTCGTTATTTGAGTCCTGGCGAATTAGATCGAATCAAAACTTTTGTATCTTCTGGCGAGCGCCGTGTTCGGATTGCTCAAATCATGAGTGAATCTCGTGAGCGGATCATCAAAGAAGCTGGTAATCAACTTTTCCAAAAGCGTCCTGACGTTGTTTCTCCTGGTGGTAATGCTTACGGTGAAGAAATGACTGCTACTTGCTTACGCGATCTAGATTACTATTTACGTTTGATTTCTTATGGAATAGTAGCTGGCGATGTTACTCCTATTGAAGAGATAGGACTTGTAGGTGTTCGTGAAATGTATAACTCTTTAGGTACTCCTATTGCAGCAGTTGCTGAAGGTGTACGTTGCATGAAGAGTGTTGCTGCTTCTCTTCTCTCTGGTGATGATGCTAACGAAGCTGCTGCTTACTTTGACTATGTTATCGGTGCTATGGGTTAAGGTGAAACTTCTTGAGATGTTTAGATAAAATTTGAGCAAATTGAGAAGATATCTATTGAATACTTCTAAAATTATCAAGTTGTTCATCTAAATTTTCCAAGTTCTAAAGTTTTGGCCTTTATATAATCCATTTGGGACGATAGATATATATCACAGTCTCATCTAGAATTTTTGAATTAGATGAGGTTAGCAAAACCACTAACGGTAATGTAAAAGCAAATTGGCTCAAAAACATGACCGTAGATTTTCCCGGTATAAAAGACTGACAAATTATTTAGATATCGGTTTTCTCAAGTTTTTGTCAGGCTAAAGTAATTAGGTTTTTCATGGACAGGAACCTTTTCCGGGAACGGATGTATACATTTGTCATAGATGTGTTGATCCGTTAACGTTAGCTTTTGGTTAGCAAAAGAATCCTCTACCATAATCGTAAGATTTGGTTAGTGGTGTGTTCAAGATTCAGCAACTTTAAGGAAATCAATCAACAATGCAAGACGCAATTACTGCCGTAATCAATTCTTCTGACGTTCAAGGTAAGTACCTTGATGCCAGCTCTCTCGATAAACTACAGGCATACTTTAGCACAGGTGAACTAAGAGTTCGTGCTGCAACTGCTATCAGTGCTAATGCTGCAACTATTGTTAAAGAAGCTGTAGCTAAGTCTCTACTTTACTCTGATATTACTCGTCCTGGTGGTAATATGTACACCACTCGTCGTTATGCAGCTTGTATCCGTGACTTAGATTATTATCTACGTTACGCTACTTATGCTATGCTAGCTGGCGATCCTTCCATTTTAGATGAGCGTGTATTAAATGGCCTAAAAGAAACCTACAATTCTTTAGGTGTACCTATCGGTGCTACAGTACAAGCTATCCAAGCTATGAAGGAAGTTACTGCTGGTTTAGTTGGCCCTGATGCTGGTAAAGAAATGGGTGTTTACTTCGACTACATTTGTTCTGGTTTAAGCTAATTTAGCAACCAGTAAAGAGGCAAAAAAGAGTAGGTTTTCTATTTTGTCTTGACCGATATATGTTACGAGGCCAGGAAAGCCTAGAATGAGTGTTAGATTACCAAAGGCTTGTTGAGTAGATTAATAAGTTTTAGTAAACTAGCATTGATTCTATGGCTACCTGCCTTGGAAATTTTTAGGTTTGAGATTTGAGGCGATCGCATCATATCGCATCATTAAAATTATTAATTAAATTCTAAGTAATGCAATTTGCAACTTGATTATGGTTTTAAATAATCTCAAATCAAATTAGTATTTGACTGTATTAGTCTCAATTTTTTACAAAAGGTTCTAAAAAAATCTTCACCAATATTTAGGAGAAATTTGTACCATGAGAATGTTTAAGATTACTGCTTGCGTTCCTAGTCTAACTCGGACTCGTACTCAACGAGAACTACAAAATACTTACTTTACTAAGCTTGTTCCTTATGATAGTTGGTTCAGAGAACAGCAAAGAATTATGAAAATGGGTGGCAAAATTGTTAAGGTACAATTAGCTACTGGTAAGCAAGGTGTAAATACTGGATTACTTTAAAATTTATTTTGAACACAGATGGAGGACATCACCTCTGTCAAAACTCTGCTAGGGTGTTTCAACCCCTAGAGATATCAAAGAGGTCAAAATACCTCTTTTTTTTGTTTTTAGTGTCAAGTGTCAAAAGAGAAAAGTTAGCTCCTTGTTTTCCTTTACCGAATTATTAATTATTAATTATTAATAATTAAATAATTCTGGTTTAAACCCTACCCTTTTAAGGTGAAAAAAAGAAATAATATTTCCTGCTCTTCAATTCCGTAACGGTTTTAACCAGAGGTAATTATCAATTATCTATTAATTAAACACCTTCAGTTGCCAACAATTTTGTGATATTTTTCCTCTAGAGTCAGGATAGCTTTTTCACTTAAATTTATACTCCAGTTTTAGCCTTTATTTCTCTCAACTTCTCCCTCACTTCACCGCTAGTTAATAAACTTTCCGCCTGCGACAAACCTTGATTAATATCAGAACAAATTCCACAACGCCACAAATAAAAACCACTATTCCAAATAACTGCTGACATTAACTCACTCACGTTACCTTCCAATACTCCTTCCATTTGCTCTACTAACTCCGCAGTTGAACCTAGTGCAACTTCCTTTCCTGCTAAACCATAGTCACTCGGATGTAACAGTAAACGCTCAAATGTAACATTATTCCCAGATACCATCGACACCCCAATAATAGCTGTTCGATTGCGCGGCAAGTCACAACTTCCTTCTAATCCTTTAACCGTCGTATAATTTATCACACCCTTTAATTTCAGAGCTTCGCGAAACATATTTTCTGTAGGAGGGTGAACATATCCAGCAGCCAGATGAACTTCCGCAGCAAAAGGTGCCCAAATTAATTCCATCGTTGCTAGAGGTGGTCTTTTGCCAATATCTCGACGGTATTCTACTAAAGCATCTGCTTGGGGAAAATGTTCTGGTAAATAAACAAACCCTAAACCAGTTTCCTCAAATACTTTTTGCACCTGTGACAGGGATAATTTTCTCCACTCAACCCCTAAACCTTGCCAAATTTCTATCAAAGGTATTCCTTCCTTTGTCGGCATCCGCGCTCCACCGTGCATCACCACAAATACTCCTGCTGTTGCCAAAATTAAAGCTGTGAGTGGGTTTATAGGTGCAGTACGCGATCGCCCATCATAGGGACAACCTAAGACTGTGACGACACCCATAGATGGTCGATTTTGCAGTTTTGGCCCTAATTCGTCATAGGTATCTAACATTCCGGCCAATTCTTCACCCGTGGGACGTTTAATTCGGTGGGCAATCAGAAAAGCACCGATCTGGGCAGGTTTTGCTTCTCCTAACAACATCATCTCCATTGCTGCTGCTGATTGTTGACGGGTTAAATTTTTGCCTGTGTGAGTACCACTGCCAATGGTTTTAAGTAATTCTCGAAAGCGATCGCTCATTTGAATTTATTTCTCCAGTTAATTTAGTTAATATTATCTAGTAAGTCTTTAATTTAGTCCTCATCGGAACTTACCAATTTTTCTGACAAAAACATTATGTATACCATAGTGCTATAGTTTTTATCTACTATATGTAGCTCCTTTGCGTAAGTCTTGATAGTCTAATAAGAACATAGTCATAACCATCTTTCCTAATTTCTTAAAAACTTGAAACAAAAGATTCTTTTTATCAAAACAATTGCCCTAAAACATTTGCTATAGTTGACCCTAGTATATTTAACCTTGAAGTGTAAAGTGTACCCCAATGAAAACTCCCTCCCTAAATTTTTATCATTTACTTGCTCTGATATTAGGAATAATTCCTAGCACAAAAGTAATACTACTAACGGAAGGCGGAGCGATCGCCCAACCCATCACCCCCGCTAACGACGGCACCAACACCACTGTCACACCCCAGGGCAATGAATTTAACATTGAAGGCGGCACTCGTAGTGGAGCTAACCTCTTCCACAGTTTTGACCAATTTAATGTTAACTCTGGCCAAACCGCAAATTTCCTTACCACTCCTGATACTAGCAATATTCTGGGCAGAGTTACAGGAGGCAACGCTTCATATATTAACGGTCTGATCCAAGTTATCGGCGGTAACTCTAACCTCTTCCTAATGAACCCCGCAGGCATAATGTTCGGTCCAAACGCCAGCCTCAATATACCCGCCTCATTCAGCGTTACGACTGCCACAGGTATTGGTTTTGACAACAATAATTTCTGGTTTCAAGCAATGGGAACCAACGACTACTCAAATTTAGTCGGAAATCCTAGTGGCTATAAATTTAACGTTTCAACTCCGGGTGCTATAGTTAATGAAGGAAATTTACAATCTGGAGAAAACCTTACTTTATTAGGTGGAACAGTTATTAATACTGGGGAACTATCTACAACAAACGGTAATATTACCATCGCAGCAGTAGAAGGTGGTAGTGTTTTGAGAATATCTCAACCAGGACATTTATTAAGTTTAGAAGTAGATTCAACAATAGAAGATATTTCTAATTTAGACACTCTATCTTTACCTGAATTATTAACAGGTGGAGCAGAAAATAATGCTACATCCATAATTGTTAATAGTAATGGTGAATTAGAATTAACAGATAATACAATAATTGCCGATACACCAGGAAATGTATTTGTTTCGGGAAATATAGATTTATCAATTCAAGAGCAAGAGTCAGAAAGTAATTTTATTGTTTTAGCTAAGAATGATATAACAGTTGATAATTTAATAGAAACTCCTGGATTTGTAGAATTTAAAGCCGGTGGAAGTATTAATCTAAATGCCGATATTGATACATCAGTTGGGAATGGAAATATTGACTTGTTTGGTAATAATGATGAAATGAATGTTGCTAACCGGAGTGAAGGGAAAGCTTCGATAAATCAATTGGATGGAACAACGTTAAATGCTGGAAGTGGCACGATTAATATTGAGTTAGGAAATTTAGGAGAAGTAGGGGATATAAATCTGGCAAATTTAACTACAACAGGGCAAGTTTTAGTTAATGCAAATGGGGGAAATATTGCCAGAGTTTCTGAGAATTCTTTGATAAATGCTGGGAGTATTTTATTTCAAACTTCAGGGGAGGGAGGAATAGGTTTAATTGATGCACCTTTGCGGTTAGATGTAGAAAATTTAGAGGCAGTTGGTGGCAGTGGGGGAGCGTTTTTTAATGTGTTGGGAGATGTGACAGTGACACGTCTTACCACGATTGCTGGAGGAGATGTAGAACTTTCTGCAAGTGGGGATATTACTGTGAGTGAAGGAATATCAACAGCAATAAGTGAAGGTAATGAAAATGCAGGAAATATCAGTATAGAGAGTAGAGAAGGGGGAATAGATACTACTGGAGGAACTGTGGATGCGTCATCCTTTGATGGCGATGGGGGTAATGTAGAGATGAAGGCAGCAGGGGATCTTAGTACGGCAGAAATTACGGCTAATTCTGGTGTATTTGAATTTATTTACGACGAGGAGTCTGGATTTGATTTACAAGTAAGGGGTGGTAGTGGCAATGCAGGAGATATATCTGTAACAGCTACTGGCGATATTACATTAGGCTCTATCTCATCTGAGGGTTTATTAGGAGGTAATATTTTACTCAAAAGTGATGCCAATATCTCAATTAATGGTAGCTCTATAGAAAGTGAAAGTATAAGCTTTACTTCTGACAGTGGAACAGGAGGAGATATAAATATTACTGCTAAAAACCTTTCTGTTACCAATGGTGCTGCAATAGGTATAAGTACCTCCGGTAAAGGAAATGCAGGAAG
>JBFRWR010000438.1:0-7189 GCA_051439685.1 Trichodesmium sp. | reverse complement strand
CTGAGGTACAGTTGTTTTTCTCTTACCCTACTCCCCATTTCCTCATCTTCCCTACTCCCTACTCCCTACTCCCTACTCCCTAAAACCAAGGAATTTTGTACCTCACGCTTCTTGGGAATTGCTATATCATATAAAGAAACTTTGTCGATAGTCTCTCAGTTCTCAAAATAATTGATATAGGCTAACTAAAAGTCAAATCAAAATCATCAAGATTCTGAAAAAAATCTTTTCTTAATCAACAATAATTAGAAAAAATACAAATTACATTTAACCATGAAACATTCTCAAAAACATCTCTTATTTTCCCTTACCATAAAGACTATTATCTTAGCATTTTTTGGGGGATTATCTACTATTTATTTATCAAGAAGTACATTCGCAAATCCTACTCCCCGTACCGATCAAGGTACAAGAGATAGTTTTCCCGGTGGAACACGAGGTAATTGCTTTTATCAGAATCAAAAACCTCTAACTCCTTTAATTCCTAAAACAAATAACAAACTAGAATTAACCCTAGCATCACATCCTACAATATTTATTTATCTACCAGAAAATAAAGCTACCGCAGCAGAATTTATTTTAGAAGATTCTAATCAAGAAAAGGTTTTTAGCAAAACTGTATTACTACCTGATAGTCAGGGTATTGTGCATATTGAAATTTCTAGCGATCAACCAGAATTAAAAGTAGGTAAAAACTATAACTGGAAATTCATTTTAATTTGTGAACAAGCTGTTGATGCAGGTATGGTTAAAGGCTCAATTAAAAGAGTAAACCCCAGCCCAGATTTTACAACAAAATTACAGGAAACTCCAGAGAAAGATCGCTGGTTAATTTATTCAGAAGCAGGTATATGGTATGAAACACTGATGAATTTAGCAGAACAAATTCGTTCTCATCCAAATGATAGAAAACTTAGCTCTGAGTGGGAAAATTTGCTAAATTCAGTAGGTTTAAATAATGTGGCTACTGAGCCATTAGAAGAATTTCCATTAACGGAATTACCACCAATATAATTGCTATAATCAAGTTACTTTTTATTTTGCTTTAGTCAACTATTGAGTAAGTTAAAAAATTAGACTTAGTTAAGCATTTATACAAAATAAATTTGAGTAAGTTGAGGTTATATAACTCACATTCCGCACGTCAAATTGTAACATTAAAAGTAGTATAAAGTTGGGTAATCTGCTAAGTATTTATACTGTAGAAATCATCCGCTCGATTGTTTTTATTAGTCAAATTTTGCGTTTTGCGGAAAAATATTAAGTATTTATACTTAATTAATTGACTTCTATTGACCATCAAGATTGTCTCCTGTCTCCTGTCTCCTGTCTCCTGTCTCCTTTTTTCATGCTACGTTTTGAAGTGCGGAATGTAGGATATAACCTTTTCACTTTATATAGCAATATGATTTGAATTGTGAGATATTGGAAAGTTTTAGAGAACAGGGAACGGTTAACAGGAAACAGAAAAGAAGAAAAAAATGTATTTTATAAGTATGATCAATGCTATATTCCATAGTTTTAAGGAATATCTCAATTCTCACATCTGATTCCTGATTGCTATAGCTAAAATATTATATTTATACTAGAAAAAACAACAATAAAATCATACCTAAAAATCTCAAAGAAATTGTGGATTATTCTTGGCAGTTATTCTCCAAAGATTATCCACATTTTCTCAAACTAAGCAACATAAATATCAATTTTTTCTCTCTGTTCTCTGTTCCCTAAAAATCAATTCCAAGTTATCTGAAAAATAGATAAGAATTTGATAAATTTCAGCTTAAAATTCATAGATTTAGTCAAAAAATAAGTATCATATAAATCAAGACAAATATGATTTAAGCCTTGATATATAATGAACAATACACAAGAAATAAAAACAAAAAATACCAAACTAAATAAGCTATTTAAAATACTCTTAATTATGCTTGTAGTCGCGACTCTCATAATTGTTGCCGAAAAATTTTTTAATGCTCAACAACTATTAACAAATGCCTTAGATTGGATTAATACACTTGGGCCATGGGGACCCATAGCTTTAATCGCTATTTATATTCTGGCTACAGTTTTATTCCTACCTGGGTCATTATTAACTCTTGGTGCCGGTTTCTTATTTGGTCCTATTTTTGGTTCCATTTACGTTTCTGTCGGTTCGACTATCGGTGCGACTTGCGCATTCTTAGTGGGTCGTTATCTAGCACGAGGGTGGGTTTCCCAAAAAATAGCCGGAAATCAAAAATTTAAGGCCATTGATGAAGCTGTGGCCAATGAAGGATGGAAAATAGTAGGTCTCACTCGTTTGTCCCCTATTTTTCCCTTTAATCTACTTAACTATGCTTTTGGTTTAACCCAGGTATCCTTACGAGACTATTTCTTAGCTTCGTGGATTGGGATGATGCCAGGTACAGTAATGTATGTATATCTAGGTTCCTTGGCTGGTAGTTTGGCAACTTTAGGCGCAGATGGGCGATCGCGTACCACAGCAGAATGGATACTATATGGAGTCGGTTTAATCGCCACAGTCGCTGTAACAGTATATATTACTAAAATTTCCAAAAAAGCTCTAGATCAGAAAATCTCATAAATTTTGGTTGTTGATTGTGCTGATGAAAATATTCAGGACTTACGCAAAACATGAAAATATAGACAATATGTAGGGGCGAATCGCGATTAGCTAGCGCACAACTTCGTTTTACATGTTCCGTAGGAAAACGCCCCTACTAGATATGGTGGCTATGGGTAAGTCCTGATATTTTGGAACAATTGGCCAATAAATTTTTGATTGACCATGAAGCTATAGAACTTTTCTGCCAGAGTATTAATTGGGAGGCAGAAAGCGATCGCCTATCTAATTCTACTTTAGTTTATCTAGAAGATTATACTTATAGTAATTGCTACGGTATTAAAGAAGGTTATCTAATACCATTTCAGTTTAGATATGTCACATATAGCAATCCTATTTTATTCGTGGTAAAAATCCTACTGCTTTTTAGGGAACAGGGAACGCTTAAATGCGAAAAGCTAAAATTTTCAGGTTTTTTATTTACTTTTTGATTACTCGCAAGCTATGGGCGGATTGCTATATATTTACCTATAGATTTTTAGGATGGTAGCTTTATATGTGACAGGCATTTAGTGAAATGGTATAAATATAAGAAAGGATTTTATATACTAAATATAGTAGGTGCGGGTTGTAGTGGAAATTTTCATGCTTACTCTAACATTAAGTAAACCCACCCTCATCAACTAATTAATAGTTAAAAAGAGCTGAAAACTTTGAAAATTATGACTCCTGACTCCTAACTACTGCGAAAATACTACAACCTGAATAGGATTGCTATATATTAAAAAAATACTATTTTTTAGTCATTCTTGTATTTCTAGAATCAATTAACAATTTATGACTCTCAAAGCTGTTTTGTTTGATTTTAATGGTGTAATTATTAACGATGAATTTATACACGAAAAATTAATTGAACAAGTGATGATTGAAGAAAATCTCTTGCTCAAACCAGGGGAATATCACAAATATTGTTTAGGCAGAAGCGATCGGGCTTGTTTAGAAGATATACTGAAAAATCGAGGTAGATACGTTCAGGAAGAATATTTAGAACATTTAGTAAAACGTAAAACTAAAGCTTATCAAGAACAGTTAGAAAATATTGAAGAATTGCCTATTTATCCAGATACAGTAGATTTTATTTCTCAAGTTTTTCAAGCTAATTTGAAGATGGCTATAGTCACAGGTGCTGTCAGAACCGAAGTAGAATTAGTATTAAAAAAAGCTAATTTATTTGATTATTTTTCAGTAATTATTGCTGGAGATGATCTTAAAGTTAGTAAACCAAAACCTGATGGTTATTTGTTAGCTGTTGATGTTTTAAATCAACAATATACAGACATTAATTTGCAACCTTCAGAATGTTTAGTCATTGAAGATACTTTTGCAGGTATTGAAGCAGGAAAACTAGCAGGAATGTCCGTTGTTGGAGTTGCTCATACTTATCCTTTCCATATGTTGCAACGTTTGGCCAATTGGTGTGTTGATTATCTTTCTGAATTAGACCTGGATAGAGTACAAACAGTTTATCAAGAAATTAATTCTTAGAGCTTGGTATAAAATAAAACTGTTTTTTATCAGAAAATATGGAAATAAATTACTAAGACAATAATACAAGCTGGTAAAGTCCCAGAATATCTAAAGTAAAAAAACAAATCAGTTTGTAAAGGTATTGATACAGATTGTAACTTATTATGTTTAACCACTTCTGATTTCAAAGGAGTTTAGTTATCATTTAGTAAATTAAATCTAAAATAATGGTTAAAGAAACAGAAAATTGGGGAAATCTGTGTTGAGGAATACATTATCATCAATGGCCTTTACCAATCCCCTAAATTCAAGACAGATATAAAATACTATCAATGGAGGTTCTATGACTCCCACAATGTTACGTCAGCTTTGGTCTGTAGTAGAAGACTCCCAACCTACAACCTTAGTATCACTAGATGATGCTACCTTAGTTCAGTGGTTAATCAAACAGTTGAAAAAAAGAAGTTCCTTAAATTGTAGAGAAATAGACTTAATGAATGAATATATTATCTCTAGGGTGTCCTTAATTCGGGATTTGGCAGAGCAACGTTTAGGAGTTGAACCTTTACCATCATAGTAGCGTCTATTCTTCATCGTCAAGGTTCATAGTTAATCAAGGACGAGACCTTGAAGTTAACTACTGGATGAATTAGTTAATGATAATCTTCCTGTTATGTGATTCAAGTTAACATCAACAAAAATTTGAAAGAATAGTCAATTCATTCCCCAAAACCTATTCCCAGACATAAACTATGGTAGTTTTGAATAGGTCATTTTTTTGAAGAAAAAAAATCATAAAAAATTATGCAAAAATGGGGTTCTATTCTAGTAGCTGCTTTGTTCATGGTACTACCATTAACAGCTTGTGAAAGCTCAAGTACATCGGAGCAACAACCTAGCAGTCGTTTAGATATAGTGAAAAATCGTGGTAGACTTATCTGTGGTGTAGAAGGTGGCATCCCAGGGTTTAGCTTTGTAGACCAAGATGGTAACTACTCAGGTATAGATATAGAAATTTGCAAAGCAGTTGCATCAGCTTTATTTGACGATCCAAATGCAGTAGATTATCGTAACTTAGATTCAACCGAGCGTTTCACAGCTCTTAACGGTGGGGAAGTAGATATGCTTTCTCGAAATACAACATGGACACTTAGCAGAGATACAACTGTTGGTTTAGAGTTTGCTCCTACTACATTTTATGATGGTCAAGGGATGATGGTTCGTGCAGATAGTGGAATTAACTCTTTAGAAGGTCTAGAAGGTAGATCGATTTGCGTAGAAACAGGTACAACTACAGAACTAAACTTAACAGATAGTCTCCGCAAGCGAAGCATTAAAGCAGAGACATTAACATTTCAACAAGCAGACCCTGCTTATGCAGCTTATGCTGAGGGACGTTGTGATGGTATGACCTCTGATAAATCTCAATTATTAAGTCGTCGTAGCACTCTTCCAAATCCTAACGATCATGTTATTTTAGATGTTACTATGTCGAAGGAACCTTTAGGTCCAGTAACAATAAATAATGATTCAGCCTGGTTTGATGTGGTTAAATGGGTGACATATGCTTTGATAGAAGCTGAAGAACTAGGTATTACCCAAGCAAATGTAGATGAGCTGAAGCAAAATTCTGAAAATGAAGAACTAGACCCCCCAGTTGATCCTACCATTAGAAGATTTTTGGGAGTAGAGGGAGAACTGGGTGAAGGTTTAGGTTTGAGTAATGATTTTGCTTATAGAGTAATTAAGCAAGTTGGTAACTACGGTGAAGTTTACGAACGCAATTTAGGAGAAAATTCTCAATTCAAGTTACCCCGTGGTCAGAATGATTTATGGACTAAGGGTGGATTACTTTATTCTCCTCCATTTCGTTAAAAACTAATTAATAACATTAAAGATTTGGGAATACATCTACATTCATTTTCCCAAATCTTGAAAAAATTTAGTCTACATTTTACAGTGAATTAGAAATTAATTAGCCATAGCTCTGATATATCTATCCGATAAAGTAGATGGGAATGAAAATTTATCGGCAAGAAATTAAATAGAAATTATGCAGAAGTGGATATATTTGCTCTTGACAATTTTGCTATTTCCCACATACTTGACAACTCGTGCAAATTCTCAATATGAACCAACCCCACCAGGAAAAAGTCGCTTAGATGTTGTGAAAAATCGTGGCAAGTTACATTGTGGTGTAGAGGGTGGTATACCAGGGTTTAGTTATGTTGATGAAAATGTTAACTATTCTGGAATAGATGCAGATATATGTAGAGCTGTTGCCGCAGCTTTATTTGATGACCCGAATGCTTTGGAGTATATAAATTTAGATTCAACGGAGCGTTTTACTGCTCTTAATAGTGGGGAAGTAGATATGCTTTCTCGAAATACAACTTGGACTATCAGTCGAGATACTGTAGTTGGTCTAGAATTTGCTCCTACTGTATTTTATGATGGTCAAGGGATAATGGTTCGTGCAGCTAGTGGAATTAAAACTATTCAAGATTTTCAAGGTAAGTCTATTTGCGTAGAAGCAGGTACAACGACAGAACTGAACTTAACAAAAAATCTCCGCCAACGAAATATTGAAGCAGAGACAATAACATTTCAACAAGCAGACCCTGCTTATGCTGCTTATCAAGAGGGACGTTGTGAGGGTATGACTTCCGATAAATCTCAATTATTGAGTCGTCGTACAACTTTCCCTAATCCCGAATCACATATTATTTTAAATACTACCTTTTCCAAAGAACCTTTGAGTCCCGCAACAGTAAATAATGATTCAGCCTGGTTTGATGTAGTTAAATGGGTAATTTATACTTTGATAGAAGCTGAAGAATTAGGTATTACTCAAGCAAATGTAGATGAGAAAAAAAATTCCGATGACCCTACAATAAGAAGATTTTTAGGAGTAGAAGGAAATCTGGGTGAAGGTTTAGGTTTAACTAATGATTTTACATATAGAGTCATTAAACAAGTAGGCAACTATGGTGAAATTTATGACCGTAACTTAGGAGAAAATTCTCAATTCAAATTACCTCGCGGTGAGAATAATTTATGGAAAAATGGCGGTTTACTTTATTCTCCTCCTTTTCG
>JBFRWR010000437.1:0-15156 GCA_051439685.1 Trichodesmium sp. | reverse complement strand
TAAGGCTAGTTATAAACTTAAATCATTCACCTGGATAGATGGAAAAAAAGTTCCCTTTGGCAAGTATGGCGGAGTACCTGTTAAAAATGGAAAATAGTCAAGATATTTTAACAAAACTTAAAAACAGAAACAGTTTTCCTCTACCCCACAGATAAAGGAATTAAGTTGGAAGAGTCAAAGTTCGCATCTAACAAAACTGGAGAAAGAAAAATGCTGACTTCTAATACTCCAAAAACTCAACTATTCCAACCTGAAAACTCATCTGAAATAACAATGGAAAAAATGTTAGACAACATGGAAGAAAATTTTAAATTACTACAAAGTCTAATATTTGACCAAATTCATACAATTCAAAATATGCGCGAGTTGTATCAAAGTTATCAAAGTCAAATTCAACACCTTCAGGAGGAAGTAAATTATTTGAAAGTAGATAACCGCAATAAAGATGACAAAATTCAAGAATTAGAATGTTTGGCATATTTTGAATCTCCAAATGGAGATGCTATTTGTAACTTGCCATCTTAAATTGCCATGCAAATACTTAATAACTGTGACTATAAAAGTCATGGTTATTAGACTTTTTATAATTAGACAAAATATAATAGTCTTTCCACAATACTTTTCAACTATTAATTGTTGTTTTTGAGAATAATTTATATAGGAACAACGAAATATAAATAATCAACTTTCTGGCTTTTGCTATAAATCATTAGAGTTATCCAGAAAAGAGGGAGTAGAAGGAAATAATTGATAGTTTTTTGAGGATAATTGATTGGATTTTTTATGATTTTTTATGATTGGAGATATCTATAGCAATCCGCTCATACGTTGCGGGTAATTAAAAAGTCAAGAAAAAAGTTGAAACTCCCACCTGTTCCCTGTTCCCTATTCTCTAAAAAGCAGTAAGATTTTTGCCACGAATAAAATAGGATTGATATATATAATTTCTTTTTTTGACTTCTGACTTCTGACTTCTGACTTTTGACTTGCTTGCCTTCGATCCCAAAAAAATGCTATATTAAACAGTTAAGCTAGGGGTGCCTAGACATTGAGGCTGAGAAATACCCTTAGAACCTGAGACTGGCTAATACCAGCGGAGGGAAGCTGTTTATTAAAGGAATGAATATATGCGGACAGAATGGATCGCCAAGCGTAGTGGACACAAAAATGTCTCTCAAATGCACTATGCTCGTCAGGGAATCATAACAGAAGAAATGGAATTTGTGGCCCAACGAGAAAATCTCCCTGCTGAGTTAATCCGCGCAGAAGTAGCTAGGGGTAGGATGATTATTCCTGCTAATATTAACCACACTAATTTAGAGCCAATGTGTATTGGCATTGCTTCTCGGTGTAAAGTTAATGCTAATATTGGTGCCTCTCCTAATACTTCCGATATTGATAAGGAAGTTGATAAGTTGAACCTGTCTATTAAATACGGTGCAGATACCGTTATGGACTTATCTACAGGTGGCGGTAACTTGGATGAAATTAGAACTGCCATCATCAACGCTTCCCCAGTTCCTATCGGTACAGTACCAGTTTACCAGGCTGTAGAAAGTGTTCACGGCAGAATTGAAAATTTGACTGCTGATGACTTTCTTCATGTGATTGAAAAGCACGCTCAACAAGGTGTAGATTATCAAACTATCCACGCAGGAATTTTAATTGAACATCTACCTCTAGTTAGAAGTCGGATAACTGGTATAGTTTCCCGTGGCGGTGGAATACTTGCTAAGTGGATGTTACACCACCATAAGCAAAATCCATTATACACTCATTTTGACGACATCATTGAAATTTTCAAAAAATATGATGTTTCCTTTAGTTTAGGAGATTCTTTGCGACCTGGTTGTACTCACGACGCATCTGACGAAGCACAGTTAGCAGAATTAAAAACATTAGGTCAATTAACTCGCCGTGCTTGGGAACATGATGTCCAAGTTATGGTAGAGGGTCCTGGTCATGTTCCAATGGACCAAATTGAGTTTAATGTGAAAAAACAAATGGAAGAGTGTTCAGAAGCGCCTTTCTATGTTTTAGGTCCGTTAGTCACAGATATTGCTCCTGGTTATGACCATATTACTTCTGCGATCGGTGCTGCAATGGCAGGTTGGTATGGTACAGCAATGTTATGTTACGTTACTCCGAAAGAACATTTAGGTTTACCTGATGCTGAGGATGTGAGAAATGGGTTAATTGCTTATAAAATTGCTGCTCATGCTGCAGATATTGCTCGGCAACGTCCGGGAGCAAGGGATCGGGATGATGAACTTTCTGCTGCTCGTTATAATTTTGATTGGAACCGTCAATTTGAATTATCTTTAGATCCAGATCGAGCAAAAGAATATCACGACGAAACTTTACCTGCAGATATTTATAAAACTGCTGAATTTTGTTCTATGTGCGGACCGAAATTCTGTCCGATGCAAACTAAAGTTGATGCTGATGCGTTGACAGAATTAGAGAAGTTTTTAGCGAAAGAAAAAGAAGTTGTAACTCAAAGGTAAGCATTGAGCTATTAGCAGTCAGTTCTCAGCTTTTTATAACTGAATGCTGGATACTACGTTAATAGTTTTATCAATTATCGAATATCCAAAAATTAATAGTTAGGTTGAAGTATTTATCTTTCTGTTGAAAAACTAGCCTAAGTTTAAATCTAATCTGCAATAAGTTCTGCTTTTAAGGTTTTGATAATTTAGGATAAATAAACTCCTCTAAATAACAGGGGAGTTTTTTTTACTGGGAAAGTCTCAACTAAGAATCAAATTTATAAGTGTGTACTGCAAATATTTAGATTGTTTATAGTAGTCAGTAGTCAATAGAAATAGCTATGATTATGATTAAATACATAAGTTTTAGGATTTCTAATTATTTCTGTTTTCTGTTGCTTCAAATTCGACTTTATCGTAAATATCTGCCAGGGTTATTTGAAAATCAATTGATTTGAGAGAAATGGTTTCTTCGAATTCGTTATATTCTGAAAAAATCCACTGTTTTTGAGCAGTTTTGTAATATTGTTCGACTTGAATTGTGTATTGATCTATGAGTATATATTCTTGAAATTTAGGAATAGTTCGATAAGCTGCAAATTTTTGATCTTTGTCATAATTTCTAGTAGAATTTGACAAAATTTCGGCAATTATTAGGGGGTTGGTAATTGTATCTTTTCTTCCTTGTTGTAGTTGCAAATTTCTTGGAGTAACCATAACATCAGGATAAGTATAGATGCGTTTTTGGGGAATCCAAAGTCGTTGGTCTGCAACAAAGACTCTATATGGTTGACGTTTCAGGGAAAAATTTAAAGCTGCACTGAAGTTAAGGGGAATTTGATTATGATTTGGAGTTTCAGCAGTTATATGAATAATTTCACCATTTATGTATTCGTGTCGTTGTTCTGAGTTACTTTCAAAGTTTAAATATTCGGTGGTGGTGTAGTTTTTTTGTTGTTGAATTTGCATGGTTTTAAGGTGTTATGGAAAAGGCAATTTCTGCTGCTTTTGGTATTAAAATTAAGTCTCATCATTATTGTAATTACTATCTGTAAGTTGTGGTTCATATTTTGCATACCAATATTCAATAACTAGCAAACATGAATGGATTAACTGATTCCAATTCTTATCATCTAATTCAATTTGCTGTATAGCAGGTCTAAAATGCACTATTGAATTACGAATTTTATAAATAAAATCTCCAAGTTTTCCCTCTTTTGTACCTTCAATATCAGCTTTGACTTGACGAAGTATCTGAATTGCTCTATCGGGAGAATTATTAATCAGTTTATTCAATGCTTCATTTTCTTTTGGTTTCCAACCAATATAAGACTCAATATTATCAGCAAAGTTTAGTAAAGAGTATTGGATGTTCAGTTTTTGGTGAAGTTCTTCTAGTTCTGATATAGGAAATAATCTTTCAATACATCTATAAATATCTAGAAATGAATACTTCCAGGAAACAGAAACTAAGCTAAGTAGCAAGTTTTCATAAGGTATATTTTTTGAACCTTCAAAAAATAGTTTTTCAAATTCATCAAGAGTATTTGATGAAAATTTCAATAATACAAGTTGAGTATTTTTAATAACATAAAAACCAGAAATCCTGGTTATATTTATATTATATAAACTCAAAAAAGGAGAATTTTCTGGGATTTTATAAACACAAATTGGTTCAAAAAAATCTTTTACTGTAGAGAAGTTATATGGAATTCTTTTATCCTCAGATGGATAAAAAATTTCCTCTATAATGTTATACGGGTCTACTTTTTTATCAATTGATATTTTTAGTTCAAACAATAAAGCTGTAACTATACCTGCATTCAATTCTAGAATCTGAAGAATTTCTTCGTCTTGATTAGTTTTTATATATTCCTGTAAGCCGATGGCTACAAAGTAATAATTACCTTTATATTCAAAAGATGCTGTTTGAAAATTTGGTAAAATATGATATTTATGGTTGATTATTTTTAATTTTTGTAACCATCCCTTGTCTTCATCATCAGTTTGAATATAGCGTTGTTTTTGTCTATCTATAACAAGATCAATTTGACTCTCTTCAACAAAGTTAGCTAATTCTCTGAATATATACTTATTAGCCTCGATCATATTTCTAGACATATTGGTATTAGTAAGCTCTCCAACATGGCGTCATTGTTTTAACCTCGAACTTTTCCTCTATTAATACTTTAAAAGCTGCTAAAAAGAAGGTTCTTTCAAAGTTAGCAGATTTACCAGGTTTTTGACTAATAAGTTCATTAAGTGTCGGAAAATCTAAAAAATCACCTATCTCACCAGGTTCCATTGTTTTGAGTTTTGCAAAAAGTTGATTAGCATCATTTTTTATTTCATTCCATCTTTTATTTTGTTTTTCTAAATCATAATCATTACCAGGTCTACCTTGTACATATAAAGCAATAGAAGTTACAAAACCAATACAAGCGGGATGACTACTAAATAAGTCTTTACCTTCTTTAAAATATCCCTCTTTATTTGAATTTTTATACCCAGATATAACTAAATCAAAGTCAGCTAGACATCCTATTACTTCATAGAATATATTTGTGAAATTAGGATTAGCTACTGATTCTATAAAGTCTTGTCTGGTAAATTCATCAGCTAATCTCTCTTGTAGGTCAACTTTTTCCTTTCTAGCACCGAAAACTAAAAACAGCTCAATGACTTTATCTGCTTGATACTGACGATAGTTTTTACGTTTCTTTTTATCGTCAACTTTGATGATGTCTATATCTGGGAATTTTGCTTTTAGTTCCTTCAAATTTGCTTGAAAAACAGTTTCAATTTGTCTTCTCAAGTTCCAAGGAATTTGCCCTGTATTTAATACTAACATTCGATAGATTAAGCTATTTACTTGAGATGCTATCCAGAATTCTATCCGAACTTTATTAGTGCTGATATCAGTAGTTTTTTGGGCATCATATAAAGCAGTTGTTCTTTGCATTCCATCAATGATAGATATGGTATTTTCAGGATTGTTGATGAGATTTAGTAATTCATTTATATCTAATCTATCAATAGTAGATAACTCTTCTTCTGAAGTAATGACTCCTAAAACTATTGGCGGTAGTATAGCTCCTTTTTCTAAATCTTCAATCATTCTCTTGCGAATCCTAATAGCTGTTGTTGTTTTTAAAGTGTCTCTCTGTCCTTCTAAACCTCCTCTCTCTTTAAAAACTTTTTCTACCATGTTTAAATATTCTGCTATGCTTAACTTAATTATTGCCGAATAACAGTTAACTCTTTCATCTTTGAGAATATCTATATTAGTTGTCATTAATTTTACCTCTGCTAGTATATATTTAACGTTTACTCTTAGACTATATTTTTTTTATTGAAATATTTGACTATCGGATTGTCTGCTCATATAGCGATGTGTCCAAGAGTATGTTTCCTACTCCAGATTATTTCTAACTTTGTCATAAATTTGACTCCTAAAAAGACAATATTTTTTCCCTATAATTATGATAACAATCTTCAAATATTCTTCTAATAATGCTTTCTATTACGAGAAAATTTGCAATAGAATAGTAATCATTACCATAAAAATTATCATACTTAGGTAAATCTTCATTTAGAAAATTATATAGATGTTTATCTACACAAAATAAAGTTCTACTTACATCCTTAACAACTAGCTATTTTCAAAGCCAACTTGCAAACTCGATAGTAAACCGATCGCTCAAAATAGCATTCCGAATACGTTGGGTAAAGCGAACTAATTCTGTGACATTATGCAGAGACAAAAGAGTGTAACCCAAAGACTCTTTTGCTCTGACTAAATGACTCAGATAAGCACGACTAAAATTTTGACAACAATAACAAGGACAAGACTCATCAAGAGGTCTATAATCTTCTCTAAACTTAGCATTCTTCAAATTCCACCGTTCACCTCTCACCAATGCTGCACCATGTCGCCCCAAACGAGTCGGAATCACACAATCAAATAAATCTATTCCCGCAGCGATCGCCCGTACCATTTCCCGATAAGTTCCAATCCCCATCAAATAGCGAGGTTTATCTTCTGGTAATAAAGGAGCTGTCACCTTCACAATTTGATCTATTAACTCACCAGGTTCTCCCACACTTACTCCACCAATAGCATAACCAGGTAAATCGAACTCTACCAATTGTCTCGCTGCTATCGAACGCAAATCTGGATAAACACCACCTTGAACAATACCAAATAAAGCTTGATCCTGACGTTGATGAGCTTCCATACAACGCTGCAACCATCTATAAGTCCGATTTGTTGCCAACTCCACCTCTTCCCTACTCGCTGGGTACGGTGGGCACTCATCAAAAGCCATAATTACATCCGCCCCCAACTCATTCTGAATTTGAATCGAACGCTCTGGAGTTATATCAATAATACTACCATCACGAGGAGAGCGAAACTTCACGCCAGTTTCGCTGATAGTTCGGATGTCCCCCAAACTAAAAACCTGAAAGCCTCCAGAATCTGTTAATATTGGCCCATGCCATCCCATGAATTTATGTAGTCCACCAGCTCCAGCAACAATACTTTCTCCTGGTTGTAAATGAAGATGATAAGTATTTGCCAATATCATCTGGGCACCCGCTGCCTCTAACTGAGCAGGTGTAAGAGTTTTCACGGTTGCTAACGTCCCTACAGGCATAAATTTAGGCGTATCTATACTGCCATGAGGAGTGGAAAAGACACCTGCACGAGCTTTTGTATAGCTACAATTAGCCTGAGAATGAAAGGAAAAGTTTTGGGACATAATAATAGATTTTGGCAATTAAGGAATTTTAACTATTTGCTCTAAACTGAGAATAGTTTACCGAAAAATCAAGGTATCAACGCTCTCCATTCATCGAGAAAAAAGAAAAAAAATTCCTGTTAGCCAATCCTTTTGTTGATCAGAAGAGGTAATTATTAATTGTTAATGATTAATTATGGAAATATCTTTCTCAATTTCCCATATTTTTCCTTTCTGTTTAAAATGGACAATCATCATCATCTAACTGTAAATCCCAATTAGACGATAAAACCTGGTCCATTACTGCATCAAAAGCTGCAGCATTAATATTTCTAGTTGCTGCTTCTTGCAAGGGGTTTGACAGGGGAATTAATCTTAACTTGCGTCCTTCATTAATCAAATCAAAATATGTTTCTTGATTCAGAGATTTTCCCAGTTCTAGATAGTCAAAACTTAATACATTCAAATATATTGAGTGATTTGCAACTAAAGTCGAACGCTGATGATCTGCAAAGACTTCTAGTATATATCCTTCCCCTTGACTTTGAATTTGGCCATCTTGAGTGTGGATATAGCTGACTCTACCTAAGTCTATTAATAATCTTTGCATATCACGTTTATTGACAACAATCCCATTGTCAATGATGCAAGGAGCAGATACCCTCTGGTTAAAATTTTGGGAACTCATATAGCAAAAGCCTCTGATTTGATAGATGTTTGTGAGAACAAAAAAAATTGTTCTGGGTTTTTAAGATAGTGCTATTCTTGTTCCAATTCTGGCACAGTTTCTTTAAGTATGAACTAAATAAAATATCCTTTTTGATAATCCTTAAATTTTTGGAGCAATTATAAATTTAATTTTAAAAATTATCTTGATTTTGATTATCATATAAAATTGATTTTGTCTACTAAGTTAGAGATTTGATTGCTCCAAAAGATTACATCACTGTTGAGAAGGGTTAGTCACACTAATCATAACAGGAAATACAATTTATAGTATTAGTGATAATGCTAGATTGGTAACTTTAATAACAGTATATTTTCAGTTAATTCACTAGCTGTCATTAATAAAGTTAATTATGTAAAAGTTAGATTATAGCTATAGTTTAAGTAAGTAGCTAAAGATTAAAATATGATTCGTCATCGGTGGTAAATATTGATTAGAGTAATTAGGAAAACTCTGGGAAAACTCTGTGCAGGAATTGCTTTTTATACTTCTTTACCAATTCCTCATAATTGGAATTTGGATTTTCAGGGTATTGCCCGTTTTGCTCCACTAATTGGATTAATAGTGGGAGGTATTCTGGGAGTAATTGATATTGTATTACAGGTGTTAGGAATGCCCATACTCCCTAGATCGACTTTAGTAATTATCTCTGGAATAGCTGTGACGGGTGGTTTGCACTTGGATGGGGTGATGGATACTGCTGATGGGTTGGCAGTGCTAGACAAAAAACGCAGACTAGAAGTTATGGCAGATAGTGCGACAGGAGCTTTTGGGGCAATGGCAGCGATCGCCCTACTACTGTTAAAAATTACAGCTTTAACAGATATAGATAGCGATCGCCTCATAATATTAATGGGAGTAGCAGGTTGGGGAAGATGGGGTCAGTTAGTGGCGATCGCTCGTTATACCTATCTTAAACCTACTGGAAAAGGAGCATTTCACAAAGAGGCAAAATATTCAATTTGGGATTTTTTATTAGGGGTACTTTTATTACTCAGTCTGAGTGGAATTTTAATTTTATTAAACCCTGAAAATTGGTTAGTAGGTTGTGGGATGGCAATAGGAGGAGTTGCGATCGCTCTACTAACGGGTGCTTGGTTTAACCGTTGTTTGGGCGGTCATACTGGTGATACTTACGGCGCTGTGGTTGAATGGACGGAAGCGTTATTATTGTGTGTTTTAGTTACTTTGGAATAGCGGTCATTTCAAATTTGGTTAAACAGTTATAGATTGGTTAACTTTTTAGAAGTCAGGAGTCAGAAGTCAGAAGTCAGAAGTCAGGAGGATAGAGGATTACAAAGATTTAGTAATTATGAAGATTGGAGATTTTTTTTATGTCCAATCAAGCGGATTTGATATCATTTCAGTTATCAATTGTAATATCATGTCCGGTAGCATTGTTATTGTATAGCAACCGCCAAGGCGGTTAGGACAATTAGTGCGAGCATCTTGCTCGCGTCATAAATCATCATAATTACCCGATGTCCTAACTATAGTGGCTACTGCTATATAGCGCTGTGCGCAGGCAACAGGCAACAGGCAACAGGGGGAATAAATTGCCGAGAATATAAGACTTTGAGCTGCTTACTTAGCCCCTACCGCAATTTGTAAATATACCAGGGATCATTGCTATATAGCAAAATTATCTTAGAAAAGTAGGGAAGTTGGATACAAATTCCCTACAGCAAAAAGCACAACAACGACTAAATTAATCGCACAGGATCAACCTACCTTTCTCAACTTCTGTTCGTCATAAACCATACCTAAATTATGAGAAATTATTTCCCAATACATAGGAAAGTTTTCCTGACTATAAATCTCTTGCGCTCTGACAAAACAAGCGATCGCCTCAGCTAAATTATCTTGTTTGTCTCCAGCTATCCGATCAAGATAAGCATTTCCCAAATTATTTTGAGTAGTTGCCCAGTCTAAAGGAAACTTTTCCTGAGTCCGTACTTTGAGAGCCAAACTATAACAAGCGATCGCCTCTTCAATATTTGCTTTTTGTTCTCCCACAATACGTTCATGGTAAGCACTACCCAGATTATTTTGCGTACTCGCCCACTCTTCAGGCAACTTTTCTAAAGTTCTGACAGTTAAAGCTTTCTGATAACAACTAATAGCATTCTCGATATTTTTGCCACGCTCTCCAAGTATGCGTTGTTGATAAGCATTACCCAAATTATTTAATGTAGTTGCCCATGCTTCAGGTAATCTAGAAGCAGTCCGAACTTCAAGAGCTACATCATAACAAGCGATCGCCTTTTCTATATTTTCTTCTGGGTTTCCAATAGTCCGTTTGTGATAGCTACTACCCAAGTTATTTTGAATAGTTGCCCAAACTTCAGGAAACTTTTGTCGAGGTAAAACTTTTAGAGCATTTTCATAACCAGCAATTGCTATTTCTAGATTATTACTTTGATTACCCAAAGGAAATTTGAGAATTAGGTTACTGAAATTAACCATATCTAGAGCAATATTTTGTGCTAACTTGGGTTCCATTTTTGGTAGACTTTCTCCCGCCCAAATTTTTAATGCTGTTACTAAATTTTCATTGAGTTTATCCTGGTTATATTCTAATAGTGAATATACAGCTTTAGGTTTTCCGTCATTTTCTGAGATTATTTGTAATATCTGCATCAAGAAAATTAGAGATTTTTCCTCATTTACTGAGAGGGAATTATTTTCTAAATTTATCTCTAGCATTGTTGCTAAATTTTTCAACCATTCACCATTTCCATCACCTTTTTCTTGCTTAATGTCAGCGATTTTTTTCATTAGTTGAATTAATTGCCTATCTACTAAATTTTGATTAGCTTGCAAGATTTTATTTTCATTACCGCTAGGACAAACTAATAAAGATTGAATTAAACCGATATAACTGGAAAGTTGTTGCTGGTACATATTTTTTTCCTCAGAGTTTTTGGCTAGACTTAAGTAACTTTGTCTAGTAGAAATTTATTTTTATTTTTGGAACTGATGCTTACCCTGACAACAAACTTGTAATTACTGATTATTAGTAGAAATGTTTAAATAGAGATTTTATATAGCAATGCTAAATAGAATAGGTTGCAACAAATCAAAAAGTGGATAAAAAAATTGAAACTCCCACTTGTTCCCTAAAAATCAGTAAAATTTTTGATTAATCTGAATTTTTGCCAAACTTATACTTAATTAATTGAGTATTACTATCTACCTTATATTAATCATTATATATACTTCATTGAAGATTTGTCTATTTCAGGAACTGCCAATTATTTTATTAGGTTTTAATTTTGATTATTACTATTCTGTATAGACTTTACATACAACGTCCCTACTAACAGAAACGAATAGGTGTATCTGAGAGGTATAAAATTTTGTATAATTTTAATTAACAGGAAATAAAAAACTTGACAATAACCTCTTTTCAGGACTTACGCAAAATATGAAAATATACACCATCTTTAGAAGCGGTTGGCCATATAGCCTGACGGTATGGGCTTCGCTAGGGTGTCCCTACTAGATAATGATAATGTGTAGTTCACCTAATATATAAGCATTCAGCTAGCTCGCAGTCAGCAATCAGCAAGAAAAACCTGCGCTATATATGGGGTTCAAATCAATATAGACTTTAAGTAAGAGGGTGCTAGCTTTTTTAGTCAGAAAAATCTGACTCCATGAATAAAGCTTTCCGATACGCACTACAAGGAATAGCTGAAAGCTGAGAGCTGATGGCTGACGGCTGTTTGCGCAGCATTCCGCAGGAAATGCTTACCCTAATATTGAAAAGTGCTGTAAGATTTCTTGATAGCTGAAATAGGAGAAATATCTATAACTAATGACAAAATTAATTATTCAAATACCTTGTTATAACGAAGAAGAATCTTTAGGGATAAGTTTAGCTGCTTTACCACGAAAATTACCAGGAATAGACATTATTGAATGGCTAATAATTAATGATGGTAGCCAAGATCGAACAGTTGAAGTTGCCAAAGAATATGGAGTAGATCATATTGTTAGTTTTCCCACAAATCAAGGTTTAGCCAAAGCATTTATGGCAGGTTTAGAAGCTAGTTTAAAAGCAGGAGCAGATATTATTGTTAATACCGATGCTGATAATCAATATTGTGCTGATGATATTCCTTATTTAATTCAACCAATTATTTTACACCAAGCAGAAATTGTCGTTGGTGAAAGACCAATTTGGAAAACTAAAGACTTTTCTCAAACTAAAAAATTACTGCAAAAATTAGGCAGTTGGGTAGTAAGAATAGCCAGTAATACAAACATTCCAGATGCACCTAGTGGGTTCCGCGCTTTTAGTCGGGAAGCTGCCATGCAACTTAATGTATTTAACTCTTATACTTATACTTTAGAAACAATTATTCAAGCAGGGCAAAAAGGGATAACAATTACATCAATTCCTATCAGAACGAATAGAGTATTAAGACCTTCCAGATTGGTGAGAAGTACCCCTATTTATGTATTCCGATCATTGTTTACTATCCTAAGAATTTTCTTACTTTATAAACCGCTACGTTTTTTCTTTATGTTAGGAACTGTACCTTTAAGTATTGGAGTAATTTCTGGTCTTCGTTGGTTATTTTTCTTTTTTAGTGGATATGAAAAAACTAGGGTTCCTACTTTAATTTTAGCAACTATATTAGTCTTAGTTGGATTTCAGTTATGGATATTAGGTTTAATCGCAGATTTAATGGCAGCAAATCGTCGAATTATGGAAGAAATTCAGATTAGACTGCGCAGACAAGACTGTAATAATTGAGAATTCAGCTATTAGCGGTTATCAGTCAGCAAAATAGTAACTTAGATTAAACAAATGCCTACCTATTTTATTTATATAACAGATTTTAAATTTATAAGGTAAAAATCTTTATAAAAGATTTGTATAACGGGTATCTTGCCTTTCAAAAACGTACATCAAGGAGCAGAAATATACTGTAAATATAAATTGAGTAAAACAAAATAATTACGCAAACCCTATCATATATTGTTTCTAATCTACTATAAAAGCTTTGTTAATGGTACTTCATTTTTAGGAATAAAATTCGCTTTTTTGCGTTTAATATGCAGAGCAAAGCATTCTTCAGAAAAGGAAAGCCAAGGAAAAGAAAAGTCAGTTTGCTGAAAGCTGACAGCCAATAGCTTAATCCTTACCTTTTAACTACTTCCTACTACCTAAAAAAGATATGGAAAATCCTCAATCACTAACAACCAGTCAAACTGATTTATCAAATATAGAATCTCATTCATTTTCCAGTGAAAATAATAGAACTAAGACCGAAAAAAATCAGATGAGAGACTTATTTGCTCAACAAGCATTAGCTCAAATCCCCAAAATTTTGACATTATTAGACCGGAACTTTCATAGCCCTACTTATGGATGCTTCGACCGAAATTTTTGGCATTATAAAATAATAGATTTTCCCAGTGGGATGTCTCAAGAATTTGTCTTGCCTTTAGCCCTAGCCTATAGTTTAGAAATTCCCAATAATCCATATTATCTCCAGGAAACTATATATAAATGGGTAGAAGCCGGAATTTTATATGCTGCTCGCTCTGCTCATACTGACGGTTCTTGTGATGATTATTTTCCCTTTGAACGAGCTAGTGGAGCAGCAGCTTTTTCCTTATTAGCTAGTATTGAAAGTTATCAAATATTGGGATTAAATAACTACGAAATCCTCAGTTTTTTTGAAAAACGAGCAGATTGGTTAGTCAATCATTATGAAAGTGGGAAATTGGCTAACCATGAAGCATTAATTGTTTTATGTTTGGAATTACTCAATAGATTATTAGAAACTTCTAAATGGGATACTGCAAAAGCAAGTCGTTTGGCAAGATTATTAAGTTGGCAAAGTCAAGAAGGATGGTTTACAGAATACTCTGGTTTTGACCCTGGTTATCATACTTTAACTATATCTTGTTTAGCTAGAATTTATGAATTAAATCCTCATGAAAAATTAAAAGATACTATTACTAAAGCAGTCGAACTAGCCAGTCAATTTATTCATCCTGATGGTTCTTATGGAGGAGAATATGCAAGTCGTAACACCTATAACTTTTTCCCTCATGGATTTGAATTAGTTGGTAAATGGTTGCCTAGTGCTTTATCAATTAATGACCAATTTTTAGTAGGCTTAAAAAATGGTTTGAGTCCTTGTTATGCCGACGATCATATTATCGGTCATCATACTTGGAATTACTTATTAGCATGGCGAGATTTTCTGACAGAAAGACCTAATTCTGTAGAGCGAGATGTTGCTAGTCTGTGGTTAAAAGAAGCTCAAATTTTGATTAAAAGACGACCCGGAACAGAATTATATGTAAGTCTAAATAAAGGTGGTGTTTTTAAATTATTTCGCGACCAAAAGTTAGTTGCTTCTGATACTCATTTATCCTTGCAAGTCAGAAAAGGTAAGAAAATTTTAAATGCAGTTGGTCATTTAAGTGGTGATTATGATGTAAAAATATCTCAGGATGAGTTGACTATTTCTGGGAATATGGGTTGGGCAAAACAAACTCAAATGTCACCTCTGAAGTTAATAATTCTCAGATTAGTTATGTTGACTTTTGGGCGTTTTTTCCCAAATTTAATTAGAAAAATATTACAAAAAATTCTGATTACTGGTAAACAAGATACACCTTTCTATTTCACTCGAAATTTTAAATATGAGGATGGAAATTGGTATATTACAGATGAACTTTTTGCTAAGTCTTGGTCAAATATAATTAGTCTAGGTATTGGTAGAGACCAAACTTCTATTTATGTTGTAATGAGTCGCACTTTTCAAATTGCTCAATTACAACCTTGGGATGATTTAACAACTGAGATTAAAAAACTTTCTCACGATCAACCTTTGAGAATAGAACGAAAATTTTAAATATAGCTCTAGGGAATAGGGAATAGGGAATAGGGAAAAGTAGACTATGGACTTATATCAAATCCGGTAGCATTGGTGTAATTAGATAATAGAGTGTGCGAAGGGTGGGAAGTGTGGGGAGATGGGGAGAGAAAGGAGCTGAAGATAAAACATTTTTTTATACCGAATCAAGGGGATTTGATATTACGCAAAATATGAAAATATACACAATATTTAGGGGCGAGTGGCCCATCGCCGCTACCAGAGATTAAGAATATCTCTCAAAAAACATTAAGATTCAACCACTTGAGTATTATCTACTTGAGCAACAGGAT
>JBFRWR010000436.1:0-6198 GCA_051439685.1 Trichodesmium sp. | reverse complement strand
GAGTAGAGGAGTAAGGGAGTAGGGGAGTAGGGGAGTAGGGGAGTAGGGGAGTAGGGGAGTAGGGGAGTAGGGGAGTAGGGGAGTAGGGGAGTAGGGGAGTAGGGGAGTAGGGGAGTAGGGGAGTGGGGGAGTAATTTTTTTTGCTCAACTCTTACCCAAAATGCTAACTTTTTTTTTGAGGATAAAAAGCTGAAAACTAGGTACTTTTTCAAGAGCTAAAAAGGCTAAAATCTTTATTTTATGCTATTCCCTTAGATACGCTTTGCTGATTAAATATCAAACCATTTACATATAAAGACTTTAACCTTTGTATGTAGGAAAAAAGTGCAAGGTTTTTGTGAAACATAGCTAATAATATGAGGATTTTGAGCAGACAAGGACAGAAAAATTAAGTGTCAATTCTTCCAACTACATCCTCTATAAATTCCCTGTTCCTCCTGACTCCTGACTCCTGACTCCTGACTCCTACCCTAACCCATAAGACTTATTCAGCAAACCCTATTTAATCAGAATCTCGATTAACAGTATCAGGTGAAAAAGCAGGCAAACAAATAGCAATATATTCTGCTCCCTCTGCTCCAGGGGTACTATATTTAACCCATTCACCTTTGCGAGCTATTACTGCTTGGCCAGCATTAACTTCTAATTTACCTTCCTCATATTCAACACAAAGAGTTCCCTTGAGTACAAGAGTAAATTCATCAAATTCTGGCCGTTGCCCTGGTTCCATCCAACCACTGGGAGAGTGCATTTGGGCAATACTAATAGCATCATTTTGACTATTGACTCGACCAATATATTCGTCAATTTGTTTAGGTTTATTACCGACAGGTTCAATCCTAGTTGGTTTTTCAATTAATTGTGGCATCTTATTTTTTTTAATAAAAATTCTATAGTAGTGTTCTGATTAAGCAAAGAGGAGTAGAAGTATTCCTAAACTTCTCTGCCAAAAATTTACCTTTAATTATTAGGTTTTAAGAAATATAAAACCTCTATAGCAATCTTATTTGATTCCTGTAGAAAATTTTCATAGCTTTTTGGCAAGAGGGAAAGTTTAACTAAAAACAAGAAAGAGTTTCAGTTTTTTTATTTACTTTTTTATTTGTTACCGAAATAATTAATAATTAAACAATTAAATAATATCATGTCCGTTAATATCGGAGCGTGTAAAAGTTAGGGTAAATATCTACAGGGAATCTAAGTTTTTTTCTGGCTCTTGGTTAAGTTTTTCTGCCTGTTCCCTCCATACCTACTCCCTACTCCCTCCGACCTACTCCCTAGCTTTGCTATAGAATACCGATGCTACCGGACATGATATAATTAGATAATTTAGGTTTAAAGCCTCCCCTTGACTGTGCCGCGAGCTGTCCCTCTACAAGGGAAAAAAGCGGTCGTTTGCGGAGAAGTCCGTCAGGATGGGATGGCGAGGAAACCTAGCCATATCCAATCGACCAAGAGAAATAAATCTTTTCCTTATTGGTCAATCCTCTCCCTTTTAGGGAGAGGTAATTATCAATTATCAATTATCAATTATCCATTAATGACAACCTATTTAGGATTGCTATATCTACATATTTAGAGAGTAATTAATAAGTCTAAATTTTTTTCTCATCAACAAATATTCAAAGTATCCTAGATGGTCATTATTAACTCTACTGACTCCTAGTGGCTCCTAAATTTTCAGCTATAAAACCTCGCATAATTAGACATATCCAATCAGAAAAAGTCAAATCAATTATCCCACAGAAATTATCAATTCTGTCTCCCTACTGCCTACTCCTTCTTTTTTGAAGATTTCTATTAATTAGGGCTAACTCGCATCAGTGGTTGATTATATTCTACAGGTTCTCCATTCTCAATCAAAATTTCCACTATTTGTCCAGAAACCTCTGCTTCAATTTCATTCATTACTTTCATTGCCTCAATAATACATACTGTTTGGCCAGAAGTAATCCGATCACCAACTTCGACAAAAGGTGGTTCATCCGGGGCAGGAGCGCGGTAAAAAGTCCCAACAACTGGGGATAAAACTTCTTCAAATTTGACCGAACTTGTAGGTGGTGTTCCTGAAGGTATCGCAGTAGTTTTCGGTATAGTTGTTGTTTCCACAGGGGTAGGACTAGCAGAAATTAATTCAGAAACAGTCTGGGCTGGGTCAGAAGATGATAATAGGGGGCGATCGCTTGAAGTTCCTTTGCGTACTGTCAGTTCTAAATCTCCACTTTTTAATGTCAACTCGGAAATATTAGTTTGGTTTATTGCTGTTAGTAACTCCCGAAGTTGATGTAAATCTAATTCCACAGTTTCTATATCCCCACTTAAAAATTGGTGTTAAACTAAATTATTTTGAATAAAAATATTAAGCTTATTAATGCTTTAGTATATGACGTAAAAGTATTAAATACAAACTCATATTAAGTTTGATACTTAGTATGAAAAAATGCCTAATGAAATGCAGAATTTGAGAGTTAAAGACAGGGGATAATACCCCTGCCATAAATTCTCATAAGTATCCTAAAGTTACTCTCTACCCTGGTAAGAGTCATTACGGGTATCTATCTTAATTCGTTCTCCTTTGGATATAAATAAGGGAACCATAATTTGAGCGCCTGTTTCGACAGTAGCAGGTTTAGTACCACCAGTAGCAGTATCTCCCTTAACCCCTGGGTCAGTTTCGATTACTTCTAATACTACCGAGTTTGGTAATTCCACTTCTATTACTTGTTCGCCCCACTTAACAACATTGACCTCCATACCTTCACTTAGGTATTTAACCCGTTCTCCAATTTGCTCCGAACTTAGATTGGTCTCTTCATAGGTTTCCATATCCATAAATACAAATTGGTCGGCGTCTTTGTAGGTATGCTGCATAGCTCTCTTGTCCAAAGTAGCTTGAGGGACTGTTTCTCCTGCTCTAAAAGTTCGCTCCACAACACTACCAGTCTGTGCATTTTTCAGCTTTGTGCGGACAAAAGCAGAACCTTTACCTGGTTTAACGTGCAGAAATTCTACTACTCGCCAAACTGAACCATCCAATTCAATAGTCACGCCGGGGCGAAAATCATTACTAGAAATCATATAACACCGTGATTGCGGTTTTTAATTATTCAGATTAGAACTTAACATTAGACATCGTACAATACTCTCTCTCAATAATTTGAAAGAGTTGATCAGTTAGGAGCAAAGATGCGGAAGTGGGAAGAATGGTTAAATATTGTGCGGACTAGAAAGGAGTTTTTAGTGCCTCCAGGACTTACGCATTTTTGAGTTTTAAACACTACATATATACAACGTTTTAGTTCTTAGATACTATATATAGTGTTACTTCCTAAGTCCTAACCTAAGAAAAAATCACCTAATTTTTGTCCCACAAAATTTGTCAAAATAATTGGGTCTAAAATCGTGCTTTTCTAGGTGAAATATGTTTGAAGGTTTGCTCAAAATCCCTGTTATAGCACTACACCGACACGGTTAAGGACAGTTCTAAATCCTGGAACCCTTCAATACTGCTGTTCCCTGTTCCTGATTCATGCTTCGCGTAGAGCTAGAAGCCATTTTGGTTCTATGATTGGGAGTCTGGGGAGTCTGGGGAGTCTGGGGAGTCTGGGGCTATTTTTATACTTTTTTCCCTATACTATTTCTGCAAATTCTGACTCCTGACTCCTAACTCCTAACTCCTGACTCCTAACTCCTGTCTCCTGTCTCCTAATCCTCACTTTTGCAAAGATACTGTTAGGGGTTCTATATACAAAAATCACTTCTGACTTTTGAATTCTGACTTCTGACTTCGTTAAGAGTGTGGACAGCCATGTAATATGAGTAAGGGAATAAAAATGAGAAATATGCTAAATCTAGATAATTCCATAATTAACATTTGTAAACGCTTGCTGAAAACTGGCATTCTTGCACTCTTACTCTTCACATTATCTACAGGTATTAGTGCTGCTTGGTGGGACTTGGGCGGAGGTTCAACAGCTCGTGAAAGTCGTCTACCACAAGGAGACCCTATTACCGATGGTAAAGCCTTATTAAGATATGCTCTACCAATAGAAAATGAACCAGTGCGTAAAATACAACGTAGTCTGGAGGATATTGCCAATAGACTGAGAGGTAAACGTTGGACTCCTGTTAGTAGTGATATTGGTACTGCATCTAGAGTTCTCACTACCAGTAAGTCTAAATTACTAGCTAGTGTGCCTGAATCTCAAAAATCTGAGGCAGAGGCCATAATTGCTAAATTGGATCAGGGTATTATTAATATTAGAGAAGTTGCTGAAGCTAAAGATGGGGAACAAGTATTGGAGCAAAGGGCAGAACTGCTAAAATTAGTGGGTAAGCTTGAAGAGATGATGATCGAAGGTTTTCCGTTTGAAGTACCTTCAGAGTTTGCTAATTTACCCCAACTCAAAGGTCGCGCGACTATTGAGATGGAAACTGAACAAGGTTCTTTGAGTTTAATAGTTGATGGTTATAGTGCCCCTGTTACTGCTGGCAATTTTGTAGATTTGGTCCAGAGGGGTTTTTATGATGGCCTGGAGTTTATTCGCTCAGAACAGTCTTATGTTTTACAAACTGGAGACCCTCCTGGACCAGAAGTTGGTTTTATCGATCCTGATAGTGGCGAGTACCGTAATATTCCACTAGAAATTTTAGTTAAGGGAGATCGGGAGCCTATATATAGTTTTACATTGGAAGAAATTGGTCGTTTTCGGGAGCAACCTGTTCTGCCTTTTTCTGCTTATGGTACCCTGGGGATGGCTCGTCCTGAAGCTGAAAATGATGGTGGGTCTTCTCAATTTTTCTTTTTCTTATTCCAACCTGAACTAACACCTGCGGGACTAAATTTGTTGGATGGTCGTTATACAGTTTTTGGTTATGTAGTTGAAGGGAAAAAAGTCTTAGAGAAATTAGGTCAGGGAGATAAAATTATTTCTGCTAAGGTGGTTGCTGGATTGGAAAATCTTGTGGAACCTGAAGCTTAAATTTATCAGGAAAAAGTTAGACTAAATATTAGAGTAATTGGATAATTTTTTGACTAGAATGCCAGTTACTCTAGTTTGTTTAATTCATTAAATTATATTTAAAACAATGAAAAAAAATTATGGAGTTACTCGTAAGGACGTTAATTGATCGACTATAACTGAAATGACTAGGTTTTTTTACGCAATTATTAAAATTTATTAGTCATCATTCAGCCGTCAGCTATCAGCTATTGTTTCTGATATACTATAAAAGCTTGATTAATGGTACTTCATTTTCAGGAATAAAAGTCTCTTTTTTGCGTTTCATCTGGAAAAAAAAATATTCCTAAAAAAAGGAAAAGTAGGTTTGCTGAAAGCTGAAAGATAATAGCTGAATGCTTGCATTTACTAAATAGGTTCTATTATTAATTTTTACTAGATTAATTAGGGCTTGCTGAAAAAGTATTTTAGTAGTGGTAGGAGTGAGTCAGGAGTGAGGAGTTAGGATAAATCGGGAATTTAGAGGAGGTAGTTGGCAGAATAGTCACTGAATTTTTCTCTAAATATTGAGCAAAAAATCCTAAATTTTTGAACATTTTTGACCTAAAAGTTACTACTTTTTCGAGACATAAAAAAGCTAAAAACTTGATATTTCAAGGCTTTTGTCTTTAATCAACAAGTCCTAATTATTTTTCTTCCTTCTTAACTTTTTTGTTCTTATATAAAATGGCTATTATAGAATTTGTAATACTTACAGGATTAGGGATTGTATTAGGTGTATTTCTAGTTAATATGTCAAATGATAGACAACAGCAGCGTATTTTAGATGATGCTTTTTACAGATTATTAAAATTTCAAAATGGTAAAATTTCTCTAATTCAATTGGCTGCTGCTGCTAAAGTTGATGCTCAAATCGCTCAGAAATATTTAGAAAGTCAAGCACAAATTTTTTCAGCAATTTTAGAAATCGATGAACAAGGAGATACTTTTTATAAGTTTCCTAAGTTAAGTTTACCTCCTGTTTTAGAACAGCAACAATGGTAAGATGTTAATGAATAATGAATAATGAATAATTAATAGTTAATAGTTAATAGTTAATAGTCAATTAATTAATTATTGCTCTGCTGATTAAATCTCAAAGCATTTACAGCTCAAGGTATTGCCCTTTTTAAGTCGGGAAAAAGTACCAGCTTTTCAGTTGAAATTGCTGAAAAAGTGAGTATTTTGGGGTAACGCG
>JBFRWR010000435.1:0-3919 GCA_051439685.1 Trichodesmium sp. | reverse complement strand
TTAATTAGAAATACCATAATATATTGATAATTATTGTTGTTTTAGACTGGTAAAATTGATTAATATTACCAATAAATCTAATTATAACTATGAGAATTTTACTAATTGAAGATGATGACCGAATTGCTAAACCTTTAGCAGAGGATTTAAGAAATCAGTGTCATGCTGTAGATATAGCTGTTGATGGTATGGAAGGTTGGAATTATACTCAGGCTGCTGATTATGACATGATTTTATTGGATTTAATGTTACCAAAATTAGATGGAATTACTTTATGTAAACGTTTGCGCGAGATTAATTGTAACGCTATGATTTTGATGTTAACAGCAAAAGATACAACCACTGATAAAATAATTGGACTTGATGCTGGAGCCGATGATTATTTAGTAAAACCGTTTGAAATTGAGGAATTAAATGCCAGAATCAGAGCTTTATCCCGCAGGAGTAGAGAAGTTAAACCCTCAATTATTAGTTATGGTCAATTAGAACTCGACCCTAGTATTTGTGAGGTTACTTATCAGGGAAAAGTTATTTCTTTAACTCCTAAAGAATATATGATTTTAGAATTATTTCTCAGAAATCCCCATCAAATTTTGACTCGTTCGACAATTTTAGAAAAATTATGGGAATTTGACAAAATGATTGAAGTTGAAGAGAGAACCGTTAAAACTCACGTTAATAATTTACGGCATAAATTGAAAGCTGCTGGAATGTCAAAAAAATTGATCAAAACTGTTTATGGTACAGGAGGGTATCGTCTTGTTGATTAAATAATTTAGTCGATTGTATTAAATATACCTCTCTAGAAAAGAGGGAATAGGGAATAGGGAATAGGGAATAGAGATAAATAATTGATTATTTCTGTATGGTAATTGATTTTATTTGTTATTTTTAGAGATGTCTAATAGACATCTCCGAATAAAGATATAGACTTTTTGCGGCTAGTAGGGAACAGGGAATAGGGAACATAAGAACGCTTAAAAAGGAGTGAGTCTTCAAAGTCCCCCTTTTTAAGGGGGATTTAGGGGGATCGTAAATTTACCTCATCTTTATGAGAAATGCTATACCAAGCTATTTTCTCCAACACTAAAATAGTAATTCGATATTTCCAGGTTCTTGACATTACAGATTGATTATGCTAGCAAATCGTAATAAGGATAATTGTCAATTTGATGTCCATCAAACATAGATTTTGGCAGAAACAAAACATTTAAGATAGTGTGGGACAAAAAACTCTATGCTGTAAAGCCAAACTAAACCAAACAATACTCTCTTCTCCCTGATCCATTCCTTACAGGTGCATATTTATTATCTATATCTAATCTAAAAATCTAAGCTCGCAATATCCTATTATGTCAACCCTTGTCATTGTCGAATCTCCAACTAAAGCTCGCACCATTCGCAACTATTTACCTTCCGACTACCGTGTGGAGGCATCTATGGGTCATGTCCGTGACCTACCACCTTCTGCTGACGAAATACCAGAAAAGTATAAAGGAGAAAAGTGGGCAAATTTAGGCGTAAATGTAGAGTCAGATTTTGAACCCCTCTACGTTGTCCCAAAAGATAAAAAGAAAACTGTTAAAGAACTCAAGGATGCTCTCAAAGAGGCTAATGAATTAGTTCTGGCCACAGATGAAGATCGGGAAGGAGAAAGCATAAGTTGGCATTTATTACAACTACTAAAACCTAAAGTTCCGACTAAACGGATGGTATTCCATGAAATAACTCCAGAAGCTATCCGCAGGGCTATTGATAACTGTCGTACCATAGACGAACAGTTGGTTAGAGCGCAGGAAACTCGCCGTATTCTTGACCGACTCTACGGTTATACGCTTTCTCCTGTACTTTGGAAAAAAATTGCCTGGGGTTTGTCTGCTGGTCGAGTACAGTCTGTGGCAGTCCGACTTTTGGTTAACCGAGAACGGCAACGTCGGGCTTTTAAACAAGGGGGTTATTGGGATTTAAAGGCCAGTTTGGAACAGGCCAAAAAACCTTTTGAATCTAAACTTGTCACTCTTGGAGGCACAAAAGTAGCTACTGGTAGTGACTTTGATGAAAATACTGGCAAAATAGCTGAAGGTCGTAATGTTGTTTTGTTGGACGAGGCTCAAGCAGAAGCCCTGAAGGAAAGAATCCAGGATAAACCTTGGACTGTTAATAGCGTTGAAGAACGAGCTGTTAAACGTAAACCTTCTCCTCCTTTTACGACTTCTACTTTGCAGCAGGAATCTAACCGCAAGCTCAGATTAGGTGCTAGACAAACTATGCGGATTGCCCAAAATCTCTATGAGCAGGGTTTCATTACTTATATGCGAACTGACTCGGTACATTTGTCTGATGAAGCAGTAGCTGCTGCTCGTAGTTGTGTGGAGAAAATGTACGGTCCAGAATATCTCAGTCCTGAACCCAGACAATATACGACTAAAAGTAAAGGCGCTCAAGAAGCCCACGAAGCAATTCGTCCCGCAGGTCAAACTTTCCGTACTCCCCAAGAAACAGGATTAAGTGGCCAAGAACTGTCACTTTATGACCTGATTTGGAAACGAACAGTTGCTTGCCAAATGGCTGACTCTCGCCAGACCCATATTACTGTTAATTTGCAAGTAGAAGATGCTGGTTTTCGTTCTAATGGCAAACGGATAGACTTTCCTGGTTTCCTCCGGGCTTATGTTGAAGGTTCTGATGACCCAGAAGCAGCTCTGGAAGACCAGGAAGTTCCTTTGCCTCCTCTCAAACAAGGGGACCATCCTACTTGCAAGGAAATAGATGTAGTGGGACATGAAACTCAGCCACCTGCGAGGTTTACCGAAGCATCTCTGGTTAAAACTTTGGAAAGTGAAGGTATTGGTCGTCCTAGTACCTACGCGACTGTTATTGGTACTATTGTTGACCGTGGTTATGCCAAACTCCAGAGTAATGCTTTGGTTCCGACGTTTACTGCTTTTGCTGTGACGAGTTTGTTAGAAAAACATTTTCCTGAATTTGTTGATGTTAAGTTTACTGCGCGTATGGAACAAACTCTGGATGATATTTCTACAGGTGAAGCTCAGTGGTTGCCTTACCTTAATAAATTTTATTTTGGGGAAACTGGACTTGATACTCAGATTAAAGAACAGCAAGACCAAATTGACCCTAAGTTAGCCCGGACTATTGAATTGGATGATTTGGGTGATGATGCAGATATGACTTATCGTATCTGTGTTGGTAAGTTTGGCGCTTATATTGAGGCAGAAAATGGTGAAGGTCTAGTTAAGGCTTCTATTCCAGAAGATTTAACTCCTTCAGACTTAGACCCAGAACAAATAGAAAAACTGCTTAAGCAAAAAACAGAGGGTCCAGAAGAGTTAGGACATCACCCAGAAACTGGTTTACCTATCTATATAATGACTGGTCGTTATGGTCCTTATGTACAATTAGGTGACGAGGAAGAGGGTAGTAAGAAGAAACCAAAACGCTCTTCTCTACCAAAAGGGGTCACTATGGAAAATGTGACTTTGGAAATGGCGGTAGGTTTGTTATCTTTACCTCGTAACTTAGGCGTTCATCCAGAAACAGGTTGTAAAATTCAAACTAATTTAGGACGGTTTGGCCCCTATGTTGTTCACGACCAGGGTAAGGAACTTGGGAAAGATTATCGTTCTTTGAAAGCTGGGGATGATGTTTTGACTATTACTCTAGAGCGAGCGCTGGAATTACTTGCTCAACCTAAATCTAAAAGGGGTACTCGTAAAGCTGCACCCCCACTTAAAGATTTAGGTAAGCATCCAGAGGATGGGGAACCAGTGGGTATTTATGATGGTCGCTACGGACCTTATGTGAAGCATGGTAAAGTTAATGCTTCTTTGGCTAAGGATGCTGTTGTGGAGGAAGTAACTTTGGAACAAGCTCTTGAACTTTTGAAGGCTAAGGCTAGTAC
>JBFRWR010000434.1:0-4542 GCA_051439685.1 Trichodesmium sp. | reverse complement strand
AGCTATTAGCATTTCCGTGCCGGAATGCTGCGCAAACAGCTATCAGCTTTAGAAAGAAGCAAGCAAAGACTAAGGTTAAATGACAGAAATATTTCATTCATAACTTTAATTTTAATTCTCCTTGACTACTAATTCCTTCTTCCAAGATAATGAGTTAATAACTCATAGCTGATAGCTGATAGCTGACGGCTGAATGCTTACGTTATAATGAGAAAATAATTCATAAAAATATATCTCTAAATGAGGTGATTATGTCTGTAGAATTAGAACGGCGACAATTTACTGTGAAAGAATATCATCAAATGGCTGAATCAGGTATTCTTACAGAAAATGACAGAGTAGAATTAATAGCAGGAGAAATTGTTAAAATGTCACCTATTGGTTTGCGTCATGCTGCTTGTGTTAATCGCATTGCAAAATTATTTTTTCGGCATTTTCTTGAGAGGGCAATTATTCACGTTCAAAATCCAATACGGTTAAATAATCAGAATGAATTACAACCAGATTTATCTTTATTACAAGAGCGTGATGATTTTTATGAAGGTAAATATCCTCAACCAGAAGATATATTCTTATTGGTAGAAGTGGCAGATTCAAGTATTAAGTATGACCGAGAAATTAAGATGCCTTTATATGCTGAAAATGGAATTTCCGAGGTGTGGTTGATAGATATTAATCAACAATTAGTAGAAGTTTATCGAGAACCTCAAGGGAATAGTTATCAGAATGTGCAGCAGTTTTTTCGGGGGGATATTTTAACTATTGAAGCTTTTGATGATATTAATTTAGCTGTCGAGCAAATTTTAGGATAAGTAAATCTTTGCTTAATATCCGTGTATCCGTAGCAAAATCAGTGTCTACCTTGCTTGTTGATGAAATTTTAGGATTAGTAATTTATTGAGGTTTTTTTATGAATATTAGACTGACTCCCGAACAAGAAAAGTTTATTGAAGTACAGGTTAATAGTGGAAAATTTGCTACTTTTGAAGAGGCAATTGATAAAGCTTTGAAGTTATTAGAGTATCAACAATGGATAGAAGAAACACGGGAAAAGATTGATGCTGGTGTGGCAGAATTGGAGAGAGGAGAAGGATTAGATGGTGAAGTAGTAATGATGGATATTTTGAATAGATTTAAAGCGGCGCGTGAGGAGAGAGAATGAGTCGTGGTATTATTTCTAAATTAGCAAGTAGTGACTTAAATTGTATTGCTGATTATTTTTTAGAGAGAAATTTGGATGCTGGTGAAAGACTGTTTCGAGAATTTAATCAAAAATGTCAAAATTTAACGATGTTTCCTAATATGGGCAAGAGTTATGCTCATTTCAAACCAGGGATAAGGGGTTTACCATTAGATGGATATATTATTTTTTATCGAGTTGTTAATGATAAAGTAGAAATTGTCCGAGTGGTTAGTGGCCGTCATTTCAGTTATCAGTTATCAGTTAACAGTTATCAGTTAACAGTTATCAGTTAACAATACCTCTGGCTAAACCCAGAGGCTTGAAATACTGAAGTTTATTTTTTTTCAGACCCTTAAAAGGGGGAGGCTTGAGACCTTATTTTTTGGTCAAAATTTAGAGGTTTTATTTTTTGATGAAGATAATTAGTGGCTAAAGATGACAACTGATAACTGATAACTGAATCAGCGATCGCCTTGGCAAACTCTTTTTGCAAATATACTCTTGTACCCAATAGGAGGTAATTGTTAGCCTCAGTATAGGATTAATTAAACTACTATAAACTAGGTTTATAAGGTAATAAATTATGGTAACAACTAATTTAATTCAGACAATAGCACTAAATATTCCCAAAGAAATTAACCTGAAAATTACTCACGAACAATTTCTTGAATTAGCCCTGGTTAATCGAGATTTACAATTAGAAAGAACTGCCACAGGAGAATTAATTGTTATGGCACCAACAGGAAGCAGTACGGGAAATCGTAACTCAAGTATTACAGGACAACTTTGGTCATGGAACTATCAAAAAAAGTTGGGGAAAACTTTTGATTCTTCTAGTGGTTTTTATCTGCCTAATGGTAGTAGTCGTTCCCCCGATGCTGCCTGGGTAAAACAGGAAAGATGGGATGCTTTAACTACCGAAGAACAGGAAAGTTTCGCGCCTTTATGTCCTGATTTTGTAGTAGAATTACGTTCAAAAAATGATACTATTTCAGAATTACAAAAAAAGATGAAAGAGTATCAGGAAAATGGTGCAAGATTAGGTTGGTTAATTGATAGTAAAAACCGGAAAGTAGAGATTTATCGGCAAAATCAGGAAGTAGAAATATTAGAAAATCCTGATAGTTTATCTGGAGAAGATGTGTTACCTGGATTTATTTTAGATTTGACAGAAGTTTGGGATTAGTAGAGGAAATTTAAGACAATGTTCAAAATTTATAGGACTTACCAAAATAATTGGGTCTAGAGCAAGGCTTTTTAAGGCGAAATGTTTTTGGAGCGGGGCATAAATCGCCGTTACAAAAACAACTTCTGACTTCTGACTTCGTTAAGCATAACCACCACATCTATTAGGAAGATTTGCCAATCTCCCCTACAGGTGGTGTATGTTTTCATATTTTGCGCAAGTCCTGAATTTAGATAAATTTACGTTGTTGGCAAGATTATAGATATTTCTACAGATACAATATTAGGATAAATAAATTTAATCGGCTGTCATTTTTATGTCATTTTTCTAGTTTAAAGTTAAATTATCGAATTCAGGAAGGTAAAAAATGATTGACTTAAATTCAACTTCTATACAAATTCAACCAGGTTCTAATATAAGTGGAATTGTAGGTGGCTTTGTTGATAATGGAGATGACTTTACCCTAAACTTTAGCGGTGGTAGTGCTGTTGTAGACACCTCACCAGTCAACGCCAGTCAATTAGGCTTAAACATCGGCGATCCTGTAAATGTGGTAGTTGCTGAATTTGACGGCTTTGAAATTGATACCGGATTCATCACTAGACCAGACGGTTCAATTATTCTAGGGAATCAACCAAGCTTTAGTCCACCACCCGCACCAATTCCTCCCAACCCCTTCCCGGTGCCTCCATTGAATCCACCGCTGACACCAATGACACCAGACCCGATTACAGGAGGAATACCTAACCCAGCTCCTTCTACAGGATTTGACCCTCTGATTGCTCCTCAAGGAAACCCAATTTTTGGTACGGTGGCAGGAATAGTCGATAATGATGAGTTTTTCTTGGATACTAATGGAACTCAAGTATTAGTGGATGCAAATTTACCTGATTCTCAATTCTTAGGTTTATTTCCAGGGGAACAGGTGAATGTAACGGGAGTCTTTGATGATGGTGATTTTGATGCTTTCTCTATTACTCGTCCTGATGGTTCCTCTGTACTTCCCAATTTTCCATCTACACCAATACCACCTGTAACAGCTCCACCCGCTCCTATGCCACCTGCTCCCATGACACCAAGTCCTATTGTACCTACGGCACCGGTAGGAAATACGCTTTTTGGTACTGTTTTCAATACTGTTGATAATGATGAGTTTTTCTTGGATGCTAATGGAACTCAAGTATTAGTGGATGCAAATTTACCTGATTCTCAATTCTTGAATTTAAGACCAGGGGAACAAGTAAATGTAGTAGGACAAACGGATGGTCAGGATTTTGATGCTATATCTATTACTCGTGCTGATGGCTCCCCTGTATTTCCGGCTCTGGTATCAACGCCAATCCTACCTGTGACTACACCACCTGTTACCACGCCACCCAACCCAATTCCACCTCCGCCACCAGTAGGAAATACGCTTTTTGGCACTGTTTTAAATACTGTTGATAATGATGAGTTTTTCTTGGATGCTAATGGAACTCAAGTATTAGTGGATGCAAATTTACCTGATTCTCAATTCTTGAATTTAATACCAGGGGAACAGGTGAATGTAACGGGAATTTTTGATGATGGTGATTTTGATGCTTTCTCTATTACCCGTCCTGATGGTTCTGTAGTTGCTGTTAGTCCTGGAAATGGTGCTTCCACTTTTGGTTTTGATAACGATTGGGATGATAGCTGGGATAATGACTGGGATGATAGCTGGGATAATGACTAATATCATGTCCGGATAAGAGCGCGATAAAAAAACTTTCTCCTTTTTCTCCTCTTTATTCTTTCTTCTTCTTCCTTCCTTCCTGGATTCTGGATTCTGACTCCTGACTCCTCTATAGTTGTTTACTTATAACTGTTCAACCGGACATGATCTAATACCGTTTCGATCGCTCGTGCGGATGCTTCTGTACTGATAATTAGTTACGGTTTTGATTTTGACAATTGTTAAAACCTACATTCCGCACGACAAAATGTAGCATGAAAAACAGGAGACAGGAGACAGGAGACAGGAGACAGGAGACAGGAGACAGGAGACAGGAGACAGGAGACAGGAGACAGGAGACAATTATATTGGTCAATAGGAGTAACTAATTGAGTATTTATGCTTAATATTTTCCTGATAATCTGACTCCAGAGAAAGGTCATAGTGTAGGAGCCAGACAGTATAAATACCTACCAAGCT
>JBFRWR010000433.1:0-5374 GCA_051439685.1 Trichodesmium sp. | reverse complement strand
CTTCCAATTCCCTACTCCCTCAAAAAAGTGATTATGATTAATCTATTTCCTAGATTTTTCCCTATTAATTCAGGAAAAAACCAATTTAAGTTTGGCTAAAATTTGCCTAAATTAACTAGATTTATATAACTATCAGCCTTCAGATAATTTTATCATAAATCTTATCCTATAAGGTACAGTTGTTTCTCTGATTTTATACTTCCAATTCCCAGATATTCCCTACTCCCTACTCCCTACTCCCTATTCCCTATTCCCTGTAAATATATTAACTAAACTGTCTCTGATAAAAACGAGTGTAAAGTTCACCTTTTTCTAATAACTCTGAGTGAGTACCTGACTCTAAAATTTCACCATTTTCCATAACCAAAATTCGATTCGCACGTCGCACAGTTGCCAATCTATGAGCAATAATAAATACTGTTCTACCTTCCATCAATCTTTCTAAAGCTTCTTGCACTAAAGATTCAGATTCAGAATCTAGAGAAGAAGTAGCTTCATCTAATATTAATATCCTCGGATTTTCTAATACCGCACGAGCGATCGCTATTCTTTGTTTTTGCCCTCCAGATAAATTAACTCCCCTTTCACCAACCCAGGTTTGATAACCCTCCGGTAACTTAGAAATAAACTGATGAGCATTAGCAACTTTAGCAGCTTCTTTTACTGAATAAATATTATAATCTAGTTGACCAAAAGCAATATTTTGGGCAATAGTTCCAGAAAATAATGTCACCTCTTGAGGTACAATTCCAATTTGTCTTCTCAGACTTGTTAAAGTAACATTTTGAATATTTATATCATCAATTAATATTTCACCCGACTGAACATCATAAAATCTAGGAAGCAAATTTACAAGTGTAGTTTTACCCGCTCCAGAAGCTCCGACAAAAGCAATGATTTCTCCTGAATTTACGAATAAATTGAGATTTTTCAAAACCTGCTGTTCAGGTTTATAAGCAAAACAAATATTTTTATACTCTATTTTTCCTGTTATAGAAGGAAGAGGAATAGCATCAGGTTTTTCTATAACTTCAGGTTGAATTTTTAACAGTTCAAAAACTCGGTCACAAGAAGCTTCACCTTGTTTAAATTCACTATAATTACTGGTTGTTAAAGAAATTGGATCGATTAATAAAGCTACTGCCGTTACATAACTAATAAAACCTTCTCCAGTCAAGTTTCCTTGAGATATTTGCCATCCTCCCAAAAAAAACAAAAAAACCACACTCATTGCTTCCAAAAAACCAACTACTACAAACTGAAGAGCTTTAACCTTTTCTGTCATGTATTTTGCCTGTCGATTCTGTTCAGCTTCCACAGAAAATTGAGCAATTTGATATTCTTCAGCAGCAAAAGCTTGAACTATTCTAATACCATTAAATACTTCAGTTATTAAAGCTGATAAATTAGAAATTCGATGTTGACTTTGGTGGGAAAAAGAAAGTAATAACTCTCCAAACCAACCAATTAATAATGCCATTAAAGGTGCAATTATCAGAGTAGCCAAAGTTAATTGCCAATTAATATAGACCATGTAGCCTAATACAACTATTAATTGCAAAATGCAAGGAACAAACTGGTGAAAAAATTTATTAATAACCTCTCCAGTACGATCAATATCTTCCGTCAGTCGATAAGAAAGGTCTCCAGTTTTTGATGTTTCAAAGTAACTAAGATTAAGTCTTTGTAGATGAGAATAAACTTGTTTACGCAAATCTAAGGCAATAGTTAAAGCTGCTTTTGCCATGAGAGTATCTTGACCATACTGTACAGTACCCTTAATCAAAAAAATAATAGCTGCTAGACCTGCAAGTTGAGAGATACCACCCACATCTCCCTTACCGATATAACCTGCCATTTCACCCATTAACCAAGCTAAAATCGGCCAAAAAATTGTAAAGATTAATGTACAGGCCAAAGCTTTGATAATGGTTGGCCAATGGTCGTAAATATAAGGTAAGAGCTGCCAATAATTAGAGTTAGATTTGGAGATACTAAGATTAATTTGATTTTTCAAAATATTCTATATTAAAGATAAAAAAAACTTGCTTTTAGTGATTTAGGATGATAAAAACATTTTAAGTCAACTTTGAGGAAAATTTAGTGCAGCCTAATAGTCCATTTAAGGCCAGCAAAATTTTTAGATGATTTGGCTTAAGTTATATAATTTTTGTGATAATCTGTATATGCCAATTTCTAACTTTTTACCGGAGTTTTGGCATAAACTGGGGCTACGTCTACTTAAATCCTGAAAGGAAGTTTTACATCTTAAATTTAATGTCCCCCTTCAGAGATATTTTTTGAGGATGTAATTAATTAATTAATCCGGATTAATCAGGTAAAACCCTGTTTTTGTGGTAGTTCATTTAATTTGACTAAATAGAGGAATTTATGGAAACATTAGCATTTAGCCATTTAGCGTGCAACGAAGAAGATTCTAATAATCAAGAGTTTACTGCTTGTGTAGACTTCAAAAAGCTATCTACCGTTGGTGCAATGGGCTTACTCTCCGCTGCTACTTTAGCTGGAGCAATGACTATCAATACTGAGTCCGCTGCTGCTTATGGCTATGGCAGTTATGGTAGCTATGGTCGTTACGGTGGCTACGGTGGCTATGGTAAGTATGGTCGTTCTAGTAGCTACAAGAAAAGCTCTGGTCACTACTATAAGAAAGTAGTTAGTAGTTCCTACAAGCGTTCCTCTGGTCACTCTCGTAGCTATGGTGGCTACGGTGGCTACGGTGGCTACGGTGGCTACGGTCGCTATGGTAGCTATGGCGGTGGCTGCGGTGGTGGCTGCGGTTGCTACTAAGTTGACCTGCTCAAAGTCCATAAATCTCGAATAATTTTAGGACTTTTGCAATTTTTTTTGAATATTCTGTAGAAAAATCTACCTAACATGGTAGCTTAGTAATGCAACTAAGGAACTCTAATGATTTCTTTAGTTGCTACTCTCAATTTAACGAAAGGTGCGATAATTAAGCACAAACTACTTTTTTTGAGTGTCGAACTGCAAAAAATACCCAAAATATTATGGGTAGGCTCTCACTAAATAAAATTGTAAAACATTACTCATCAGAGGAGTTATGGAAACACTAGCATATTCTCATCTAGCCACAGCCGAACAAAGCTCAACAGTTGAACCCACCTTTGAAGGAGTAAACTGGAAAAAGTTTTCCAGCTTAGGTATGATGGGTCTTCTATCAGTAGCTACTATTGTAGGCTCTCTGAATCTAACTGCTAATACTGCTGCTGCTTGTTACAACCCATGTAGAGGTCATGGTTATGGCCGTGGTCATCATCGCAGCTACCGTCCAAAGTATCGCCATGCTGCTTACCACGGTCATCGTCGTCGCCGCCATGGGTATTATTACATGAGCTATGGTACTCGTGGACACCAAGTAGCTAAATTACAACATCAGTTAGGAATGATGGGCTATTTCCATCATCATCGTGCAACTGGGTATTTTGGTCATAAAACCAGGCATGCAGTAAGAGCATTCCAACGTGATGTGGGCTTAAGACCAGATGGAATTGTTGGACCTCGTACCAGAGCTGCTTTAGGATTTTAACTTAATCCACAAAAATCACCCCACAATCTATGTTGGGGTGGAATAATTGCTTAAAAAGTGCGGCACTTTAGTCCGCACAAGTTATGCCAATTATCACTGCCCTTGAGGTAAATTAGGGGGCAAGATACCCGCGCCCCAAAAGTTTTACTATATCAACCTTTCGCCTCATTTATCCGAAATTTTCTGTATCTATAAATTAGGGCTTGCTGATTAAATATCATCAGGATTGACAGATAAAGGTTGGAACAATTTTGAGACAAGAAAAAGTACCAGCTATTCGGTTAATAGAGTAGAAAAAGTGAATATTTTCGGGTAAATATGGCAGAAAAATCACTCAAAGTATTCTGTCGAGTAACTTGCCAATAACTCCTATTTCTCCTAGCTCTTAACTACTCCCTAGTTCCTACTCCCTACCTCAACAAAAATACTTTATTCAGCAAAACCTAATTAAAATCAATCAAAATATTTTGATTAAGGCGCAACAAGCAAGAGGTTAAGGTTAGGATAAAGTTACCCTCGTAGATTAGCAATATAGTTACCATAAAACAGACTAAATTTCCAAAAAGTTTTTAGCCAATGGATAATAGTTTGTTTAATTTGTTTAATATGTAGAATCAGCCTTTGAGATTGATCAACATCAAATGTAGGAGTTCTTAACATTTTTCCTACTCCTCTCCTTTGCAAATATAATTCTATATAATTATTCTAAGACTCTGGTGGATCATTTAGGTTAGTTATCTTAATTAAAGTTAATTTTCAAGATATAGTAATTCTAAAATAGGTTGTCATATTTAGGATTAGGGTTTGGAGACTAGGGTTTGGAGACCAGGGTTTGGAGACCAGGGTTTGGAGACCAGGGTTTGGAGACTAGGGTTTGGAGACTAGGGTTTGGAGACTAGGGTTTGGAGACCAGGGTTTGGAGACTAGGGTTTGGAGACTAGGGTTTGGAGACCAGGGTTTGGAGACTAGGGTTTGGAGACTAGGGTTTGGAGACTAGGGTTTGGAGACTAGGGTTTGGAGACTAGGGTTTGGAGACTAGGGTTTGGAGACCAAACCCCTACGGTTTTTTTGTTTTTGTCCTCTTATTTTCGCAACACTAACACAGGACAATGGGAATACCTAACAACTCGTTCAGCAACAGACCCCAATAAAAATCTACCAATACCAGTATGTCCATGGGAAGGAATTACAATTAACTCCACTTTTTTTGCTTGAGCATAGTCTAAAATTTCAGGACTAGGACTGCCGATCGCCACATGGAAATTAATACCCTGATATTCAGGTCTGGAGAATTGTGTATCAAATACCTTGATAACCTGCTGTTGACGACCTTTGTCATCCACAGTATGCCATCTTACCCCTGGTTCAGCAGGATTAAGATTAGGCAAAACATGAAGCGCCCATATATGAGAAGCATCTGTCACAAATTCTAGAGCTACATTCACTGCTTGAATAGATTCGTTGGAAAAATCTATAGGTACAAGTACGGAGTTTTTCAGAAATATACTCATGGTATTTATTTTATAGCAGGGAATAGGGAATAGGGAATAGGGAATAGTAAACTGTCAAAGGAGTTTAAAAGCATTTATAAATGTCAAAGACCTTAATGTTTAGTCCTATATAGATAATCTAGAGGAACTTGGTTAACAGGTTGTCGCCATTACTATTAGGACATTCTCATATAGAATCCGGTTATATAGTATATGTTGATAATTCTATAATTTTCAGTATTCAATCTCCCCTACTCCCCTACTCCCCTACTCCCCTACTCCCCTACTCCCCTACTCCCGACTATACAATAAC
>JBFRWR010000432.1:0-6787 GCA_051439685.1 Trichodesmium sp. | reverse complement strand
CTACGTAATTAGCAATTTTACTAACAGTTTTGCCATCATTTTACTGTAACTATCTTTTTTGAATTTGGTATAATTAATAATTAATAATTACCTCTTCTTATAAAGAAGAGGATTGACTAAAAGGATTTTTTCTTCTTTTTTATCCTTAAAAGGAGAGGCTTTATATCTTTAGTTTTCAGTAAAATAAAAGTTTATCCAAAGTTTTTGCCAGGAAAAAAAATAACAATTTAGTTAATGTGGTGAATTAAATATAGAAAACCTTTCATTAATGGATAATTGATAATGGATAATTGATAATTACCTCTCCCTAAAAGGGAGAGGATTGACCAACGTCGAAAATATTTATTTTTTTTCCCTGGAAAAGGAAGGCTTTAAACCTGAATTATCTAATTATTTAATTGTTTAATTATTAATTATTTCGGTAAACAATTTAGTTGAGGTTTAGTTTAATTCCTACCTTTTTATCTTTGATTATCTATGTTTTTATGATATTTCATTGTTGCGCTACTTCTGTACTATCTCAATAATAAATATTCAACCAAATTTCATATGACAAATTAAAAATAGGGAAATCTCTTTACTTTGGCAAAAAAATTTCCCCTATATTTATAACTAAAATCAGATAATATACTATAGCATACCAGCACTACCAAGTCCTAAAATTATCCCAGCTCCCAAAATGTGACCAAAACTAGCAGTCGCTAACAATTCTGGTATTCCAAAGCCAGTAAAAATTGCGGGTAAAGATATGGGTAAATCTGGCCCTTGTCCACGGTTTTGTTTGGAAATAGCATAATAGCCAATTACAATTGCTACTAAATTGCAAGTTATCATTACAATTGCTACTTTTGGAGACCACTCTGTAGAAAGAGGGTGAGATTGTATTCCTAGAATTAAGCTAGAGTACATTAAGTCTTTTATCTCCTTGAATTATCAAAATTTGGCTCAAATTTAAAATCCCTCGCCCTTAAAGACGGGGTTTAAATCAACTTATGTTTTGGAGATTATAAATAAGCTTTAGCTAAAAGGTGCAATTTGTTTTAATAATTAACAAGATTTTTAAGTTTTGATACAAAAATCTAAAATTTAGTTAGTAGTAGGTATAATAGTGCGCATCAAAATTTGTGGGATTACTAAACTAGATCAGGGACAGGCGATCGCTCAGATGGGAGCAACAGCTCTAGGGTTTATTTGTTTTCCTAAATCTCCTCGCTATATTACTCCTGAAAATATCAGAAATATTATTGAGAAGCTGCCAATAAATATTGATAAGATTGGAGTCTTTGTGAATCTGGAAATAGATTTATTAGCGGAAATAATTATTAATACCAAATTAAATGGAATACAACTACATGGGGATGAATCTCCTGAATTTTGTGAGCATCTTCGTCAATTAATACCAGATAAAATAGAAATAATTAAAGCTCTGAGAATTAAATCGTCTGAAGATTTAGCAAGAGCAAATATTTATGAAAATTATGTTGATACTTTACTCTTAGATGCTTACCATCCAGATAAATTAGGAGGAACTGGTCAAACTTTAGATCGGAAAATTATTGAAAATTTTCATCCTCATATTCCCTGGTTTTTAGCAGGTGGTTTAACTCCAGAAAATATAACAACAGCAATACAAAAATTTATGTTAGTTTCTGAACCACAAAGAGAATTTAATAATCAGTTTAATCATAACTTTTGTGGAATAGATTTATCTAGTGGTGTAGAAATAGCACCAGGGGATAAAGATTTACTTAAAGTCAAACAATTATTTGAGAATTTAGCTAAACTAACACATGAACTTAAATCACTTTAATTCCACTTTAATACTGACACCAGATTCCAAATTTATGAGGTAAAAATATATTATAAAAGCTTTATAGTATAGGAATCTTGTCTGTCAAAATCGTACCTCACTAATCATAAATCCGCTGTATATACCAATCCTCAATATACATCTCGAACAATAAAAAATCACATAAATTATCTTAGATAAATAATTAATTATTTATTTCTCCCTAAGAGACTGTTTGTAAAATAAGTATGAAGAGAACGAATAGTTACTAAAATTCCAAATTGGTAAGATTTCCCAGAATTGAAATAGAGTGGGTAGATAGATATTAGGTTATTAATGGATAATGGATAATTACCTCTGGTTAAAACCGTTACGGAATTGAATATAAGTAAATATTCTTTCTTTTTTTTCCCTTGAACGGGGAGGCTTTTAATCTGACTTCTTTACCGAATAATTAATAATTAATTATTCGGTAAATATCTTCCTTAGATTTGGAAGTGATAAATATTTGTGTTGATTTCTTCAGACCTACTCCCTACTTCCTATCTAATTTTTATCTTTCCTGATACATTCAATCTCTAATTCCCTATTGCCTATTCTTTCTTTTCTGGAGATGTCTAATGATTTATCAAACTGTAGGAGTTTGGTCTCTAAACCCAGTTCAATAATTGATAAGTGATAATTATCTCTCCCTAAAAGGAAGAGGATTGAATCAAAGGAAAATAAATTCATTGTTTCTCCTTTAAAGGAAAGGATTTATACCTTAATTCTTAGGTAAAAATGGGATTTGCAGATCAAACCCTTACTAGAAAATCTGACAACCAATTTAGGATTACTATAGTTATACAAAATTCAAAAAAGGCAGTTACATCTGAATTTTTGATTTATTCCGACAATCAAAAAAGATAAATTTCATAAATTCTAGAAATTGAAGTAGCAGCCAGCTTTTCCAGGTGTATAATCGGGGATTATTTCCCCCCAAAAAAGCGCACCACTAATTTTTTCAAGCTCTTGTGGGGGACTTAAACCCTTGAATTTTTAGCTGACAGCTAAATGCTGTTTGCGGAGCATTCCGTCAGGAAAAGCTGATAGCTAGTTAAACCGTTTTTCCTATTGTTTATTATGTTTTTCTTTCCCCTATTCCATGTGTCATGACTGTAGCCATATTTTATAAATTGTTATAGCAATCCGCCCATAGGTTGAGGGTAATCAAAAAGTAGATAAAAAAACAGAAACTCCCGCGTGTTTCCTGTTCCCTTTTCCCTAAAAGCAGTCAGATTTTTATACACAAATAAAATAGGATTGCTATATTATACCAATTACCAAAAGTAATGCTATACTTCAGCTTGACTTCAGAAGTTAAATAGTTACCAAGATTCAAAGTCTGTTTTTGACAATTATTAGTCTTTTAGTATAGGTTTTTCCTGCTTTAAACCTCTCCCCCTACCTCCCACACTTCCCACACTTCCCCACCCAATCATATATAGCATTCTTTTTGAGAAATGGTATTAGTTGAGTTGAGATTGAGACCAGAATTTCTTGCTTTGAAAGGGTTTCAGCTAAAAAAGTGTTTCATTATTATTTGAAATGACTATAGCAATCCTAAATAGGTTGTGATAAATCAAAAAGTAAATAAAAAATTTGAAACTCCCACTTGTTCCTAGTTAAGTGTTCCCTATTCCCTAAAAAGCAGTAATATTTTTGCCACGAATAAAATATAATTGCTATATATCATCAAAAAATTAATGTGATTTTCTCACCCTAAATTTAATCAAAAGGGATAGGAAACAAAATAGTTAAATTTTCAGTCATAAGTCTGTATGTATAACTATATTTATATTCGGGACAATATCTATTGCAAAAAATCAGGCTAAATCCTTTTATTTAGAATAAAAAAACTCTATTTTTCTATTTTTATTACCAATCAAATTAGTAGTATTTTAGGTGTATCAAAAATATGGCAAATATTTCAGGAGATAACAATGATAACCTTTTAATTGGTTCTCCAGAACCTGATTTTATGGAAGGTTTTGGAGGAAATGACACTCTTTTAGGTGAAGCAGGAGACGATACTCAAGATGGAGGAGAAGGAGAAGATGAAATTTTTGGTGGTATTGGATCTGATTCTTTAATTGGTGGTGAAGATAACGATTTATTGCAAGGAGAAGATGGTCGTGACTCCGTATTAGGTGGTCTGGGAGATGATACTATTGAAGGTGGTCTAGGCAATGATTTTTTATTAGGAGAAAATGGAAATGACTCCTTATTTGGACAAACTGGAGATGATTTAGTAATTGGAAATCAAGGAATTGATTTAGTTACTGGAGGCGAGGGTAACGATACATTAAGAGGTGGTCAAGGAGATGATAGTTTATTTGGAAATGTTGATGATGATGCAATATTTGGCGAGCTAGGAAATGATATTAGTGATGGTAGTATCGGCAATGATTCACTTTTTGGAGGTAGTGGTAATGACTCTTTAGACGGAGGTAGTGGTGATGATACTATTTTTGGAGAGGACGGTGATGATTTTCTATTTGGAGTTGTTGGTAGTGATTTTATTAATGGAAATAGAGGCAATGACCAAATTTTTGGTGGAGAAAATGTAGATAATATTCGTGGTGGAAAAGGTGATGATTCGATATTTGGTGAACAAGACAATGATTCTCTTTTTGGTGACTCAAATAATGACTCAGTTATAGGTGGTATTGGTGATGATACATTGTTCGGTGGAAAAGATAATGATACTCTTGAAGGTGGTGATGGTAATGACTCTTTGCTCGGCGATTTAGGTAATGATATATTATTTGGAAATGCTGGAGAAGATACATTAACTGGTGGCGAAGGATCGGATATTTTTGTGTTACCTGGAGAACTAGGTAATGTTGATGTAATTAATGATTTTAATCCCTTAGAAGATTTCTTGGTTTTAAGTGGTAATTTGACTTTTGAAGATTTAACTTTTGAACAAGGAACTGGGTTGAATTTCCGAGATACATTAATTACTATAAATAATGGTAGATTATTAGCTATATTAGTTAATGTTCCAGCTTCAATAATTTCAGAGGAAGACTTTGTAGATATTAGTCAACCTTTACCTGAATCTGTAGCTGATACTACTGATGAAAATCAAGTTATATAAGCTATTGGGAATTATTAAACCAATTTTCTAAAAGATAACGTAATCTTAACCTCGGAATATAAGGCCAACCACCTTTAGATTCAACATCTTTGAGTAAATTGTAGAGTGCTTGACGATTATTTGGTAATGCTCTTTGAAATGAGCCTTCTCTAATTTCTTGATGTAAGCTTTCAAGAATTCGTAGAATGGCTAAGGTTGCCATTGAATCATCTTTATGATTTTCTGCTAAAGTCCTCACTATATTTGCTAATGATTCTAAATCAGTGTTTAAATCTGTTGAATTATTTTCTGTACTTGTGTCCATATTGCCGATTAATCTCAAAAAAAAATCACTTTAATTGTATCAAGTGTAGTGAAATATCACTAATAAAAATTACTTAGAGTATTTATTTAACAAAAAGCATAATAATCGCTAATTGATTTAGTTTTAAATTTACTGAGGAAGTAAGCATTTCCTCCAATGCTGCGCAAACAGCTATTAGCGGTCAGCTCTTCCTTTCCTGCGGAATTTTTCCCTACGGGATGCTACGCAAACGCCAACATCTTTTTTAATGAATTAAGCAAGAATTCGTTTAACTTATACTATATTTTCAACCCATAAATTGAAGGACAAGAAGGGAGATTTTGAGTTTTCAACCGCTTGAATTATATGGGTTGAAAACTCAAAGCTGACGGCTGAATGCTTACCTTAGGAGTACCCTATATTTATTAGGAAAAATTAGGGACTAATATACCGCTACGCGCTAGGGAGTAGGGAGTAGGGAATAGGGAGCAGCAGAGTTTTATAGAGGTTTTCATTAACAGAGAGTACAGCTATCAAGTCTGGAACTTATTTAACTTCAAACATACTTATATTTTGTCTGTAGTCTACCTTTGTGAAAACCGCTATAAATGATTCTAGGATTTAGAAATGTGCTAACCAATTAACGTAGTTCTATATAAGTATTTAGTATTCATTAAGGGATAGGTAAGTCGATATAAAATTTAATCCTTGAAACACAGAAATGATAATAAAAAAAACAGGTAGTGGCGTACAAGTAGTGATAAGCTGTTCTGCATTTAAACGACTTATTTTTGTTTGCCTTGTTTAAGGGAAAACCCTATATTAATTCTGACTTCTATACGGGCGAATGACCATTCGCCCCTACGACTTCTGACTTGCTAATACCCATTTTAAATGCGTATTAGCTTATCCTCCAATAAATCAAGTAATCAAGAGAATAGTATTTCTTTAAAACTAAGAATTTAAGATATTTTATATTCTCTTTTCTCTACTACCTATTGGTAAGCATTCAGCCGTCAGCTAGCCTCCTATAGTCGGAACTGCGGGCTTTAGCTATGAGTTATTAACTTATTATTTTAGCAGGAGGAATTAGTCTGATGGCGATAATTCAAGTTATTAAGAAAAAGGGGATCGTCTAACCTTAGTAGTTGTTTTATTCTTTCAAAAGCTATTAGCATTTAGTATTCCCCAGGAAAAGCTGAATGCTGACTACTAATATCTGAATGCTTACCAAAATAATTGGGTCTAAAGCCCCGCCTTTTAAGGCGAAATGTTTTTGGAGCGAGGCATAAATCCCCGTTACAAAAACAACTTCTGCCTTCTGACTTCTGACTTCTGACTTCGTTAAAATACAACTGTCTTTAAAGAGAGAATTTTGCTCAAAAAATCTGACTGACAAAAATAACAATCAGTAGGGATATCCTAATTTTATTTTATGAATAATTACCCATATTATTTAGGTGGCTGTTTACCCATTAATGCTAATAGTTATGTGAAACGACAGGCTGATGAAGACATTTATGAAGGTATAAAAGCGGGTGATTTTTGTTATGTATTGAACTCCCGACAAATG